>NZ_JBFRLK010000031.1:8228-30970 GCF_041469805.1 Vibrio sp. 10N.286.48.C11
CGTGATAGCTCGATACCCGACTGGGTAAACAGCGATCATCAATCAATGCATTGGGTGCTAACTCTTGTCCTCCACCCGCTAAGCGACCATTACAAAAAGCACCAACAAGGATCTCGCCGGTAAAGCTGCCTTTATCTATGGGCAACGTGCCACTGTAGGGCTTAAAGCCAAGTGCTTTCACCACACCTGTTAGTGTATACGCACCGCCACCGAGAAAATCTTTAAGCTCGACTGGCGTTTCAGCTGTGACTTCAGCACCAAAACCCGCCGCAGCGACATTCATAAAATAGCGGTCATTCGCACGCGCGCTATCCACCGCAAACGCCTTGCCTTCCAGCGCTAGTTCAAAAGCACCCGAAATATCGTTAGGTATTCCCGTTGCGGTAGCAAAATCATTCGCAGTGCCCATTGGGACAAGCGCCAGTTGTGGTCTTTCACTGGCACGGAACAGGTTGAGCGCGTTAACGGCTTCATTCACCGTTCCATCGCCACCGACAACAATCAGACGCTTGACACCATCGCATATTGCCTCGCTTACCAAACGAAACATGTCCGACGATTCCCAAGTCACTCTAACTTGCAGGTCAATATCATTGTCCCTCGCCGCAAAGGTGGCTTGCCTTAATTCCGGGATATTGGCTTTCTTTCCGTTTAAAATCACGCGAATGCTGTCCATGGCTATGTCCTTGTATAGGCTAACTTGATAACTCTTTTGCTGCCGCTTTGATCTTAGCTCGTAACCACTTATGGCTTGGTTCATTAGTACGGCTTGGATGCCAAATCATACACATATCGAGGTCTTCCAACTCGAAGGGTAATGGTAGTGTTTTTACCGCGTACTTTTCAGCAAAACAACGCACTGATGAAATAGGCATTACTCCGATGTACTCAGAGCCTTCGATAACAGGAAGCATCTCTACAACGCCCGCTGCGCGATACACGATTCTACGTTTCTCAAGGTCACTATAGTGCTCAGAGCTTAATAAGCTTTTGCGCGCATGCCACCTAGAGACCACCACATGCTCGAGTGCTAAGAACTGTTCCATATCGATGGTATCGCCAACCGTAGGATGATCACTACTACACACCACGACCAGCTCTTCTGTAGAAATCACCTCGTGCTTAAGCATGGTTCTTCCTTTAGGCGTCATATCAACAATCACGTCGTGTCTTTGCAGCCTTAAATCAGACTCATAGTCTTCGGTAAACAGAGGATGAACCTCTAACGCGATACCTGGTGCGACTTGGCTGATTAACCGCATGACTTTTGGCATCATTTCGTAGCTCGCCGCCGAGACGCAGGCAATGGAAAACACGCGGCCTGAGGTTTTAGGATCGAAGTCTCTTGATGCGGATAAGGTAGAAGTAAAGTTTTTAAGTGCAGCGGCCATTGCAGGATAGATATCAATAGCGAATGTGGTTGGCTCTACGCCTGATGTGGTGCGATGAAACAGTGGCTCATCATAGATATCTCTCAACCTTGCAAGTGCTTTACTCACTGCTGGTTGGCTTATATCCATGCGATTAGCAGCTCTAGATAAGTTCTGCTCTTCATAGATAGCAACAAATATAGGAATTAGATTGAGTTCGGTACTTTTCATACAGTTCCATATTAAAGAAGCAGGTTCCCCATAGTAGAGAAGCTGCCGATTATGTTCGATGCGAATGACTAAAGTTTGCTACTTAGTTCTATCTTTTAAGTTTGGCAAGGCTTTAGGGATTTTCAAGCGAGCGGCAATTGAACGAGAATTGCTTGACTTTGATGTGTCACTGGGCAAGTTACGTAACCCTTTCCATAAACGAGTGAATACGTTTTTATCTTCACATCCTTGTTGAAGGGCTTCGCTATCTTCTAGCCAACGCTTTTGTCCATTTGATTTACCATGTTGCGCTTTATCCAGTTGCACTTTATTCAGTTCTAACTGAGAGGTTTGGTTTCGCAATTGACGGTAGATAAAGGTTCTTAATGCAGCCCAATTACCTTGCTTAACTAAACGACGTAGTACCAGCCAACTCGGTGTTGGGCGGTTCGCATAATAACGTTTAACAGAAACAAAGCACGCCACACTGAACAACAGTGCCAGACCAACGCTAATAAACACTGACATGTAAGCCTTGATGAAAGATTGGACTGTGTGTTTGGCTTCAAACACATTCCCTTTTATCACCACGGTTTCAAGGCGTTGATTCTTGCAGTCCCACCACTGAAATGAAAACTCTGGCAACGTAAATTCACCACCCTGCTGAATAACATAAACCGTCTCCTCAATTCGACTGGAACGGTAGTTACCACGATCTTGAGTATCATCTAAACGATTAGGCTGCGGGTAAGCTTGGTATTGCTGGGTCGATTCATTGTTCAACACGTCCGGCAGTAAAACAGACAAACTGTCTTTGGCCTTGATGGTTACCGTTCGAGTAATGGCATCGCCTACTTTTAAGTTTTCACTCGAGCGTTGCCATTGTTGCTCTATATCTACTTCTGTTGCAGAAAACCAAGGCGATTCATTATCAAGTAAACCTGAAGGCAACGAAGCTTCAAACTTAATTGGCTGCGTGTAAAGCGTGCCGCCAACGTTAGAACCATCAGGTGCAGAAACTTGGACGCGAACCGGCACGGTTGGAATGACAAACTCGCCAGAAGTCATCGGATAGAGCGTCACTTCCCATCGTTGACGCGACCATGTAGTGCCATTGACCCGTTCCGTGTAATTAGTCGCGAGTTGGTTACGTTGCTTAGCGATCACGTTAGGGATTTCGATACTGCCGATTCGAGTCCCTCCCGTTAACCAACGCGGCGTCGCCACCTCAATATTCAGAATTACCTGCTCATTAACGCTCACTTTAGTCGGCGTTATCTTATCGCCTGACTTTGGCTTTTCCCCTACCCAAGCGATAAGCTCAACGTCACCACTTTTTTGGAGATCGAAGATATCGGCAGCAGAAGCAACAAAAGGAGAAAACCAACTCGATATAAGAGTCATCGACAGTAACCACTTATGGGTTCTGAATCGCACTCTCTTTGATTGAATGGCTTCAAGAGCTAAATCATATCGACTCATTGGGTTTGCTCCTGTTTTGATGCCTGTTCCTGTTTTGACGCTTGTTCGATAGAAGGCGCAGGATCTCTTAACTGAATTTGGAATTTGGATTTCAAGAAGAACTTAGGATCGGCTTCTACTCGCTTCAACCACTTATCGGCAAGCTCTTGGCTACCCAAAATTTCATTGGCATTAAGCGTTTCCTTGAGCATCAATTCCGCTACCGTTTCTTCTTCAGCGCCATCACCCGTTCGCGGCTGATCGTCTTCGAGTTCTAAAGATTCTTCAGGGCCATCTGTGGTTCCGGACTGACTTTCACTGGTTCGGTTTACCTCTTCGACAATCCCGCTAAGCACTGCAAGATTGTTCTCCACATCCGTTCTTAGTTCTGGTGACAGATCCTCTTTCTCGCTTAATGATTTCAAAAGGTCTCGCGCGGCAAGGTATTCTCGCTGTCGAGCTAAAGCACTCGCGGCATTATACAAACCATAATCGGTTTTGGTTTGCAGGAATGCACTGTGTGCGAGCTTAAAATCACGAGCATAGTAGTAAGCCGCACCTTTTCTCATTGGGTCAGTAAAATGTTTTGCCGCTTCAAGGTATTCTTTCTGATTCAACAGGCGTTGACCTTGTTGGTCAGGCGTTAACCATAAGTCCCACCACCATTGAGCTGTTTTGTCCCAAGCCGTAACCGACTCCACCACAACCGGTTTATCAGCGGTTAAGTTGACCGTTTTCGCCAAAGTGCTTGGTGAATAGATGCTGCCCGAAATCACTAGACCAACGACACACCACTGCACCAACCATCCTTTTCTGAACCACAACAACATGATAATCGCCATTGGGATAAGCAAGCCATAGCCCATGTCTTTCCAAGGCATTGAAGATTCGCCGTTGAGCTGCATGTTTCTTTCAACCGCTCTGTTCAGTTGTTGGATATCCGAATCATCAACGGTCACCTCAACCACTCGTCCACCCGTCTTACTCGCTAAGTTACGCAATGAATCTAGGTCGACTGGGTTATCGCTCACCACATTACTGTTTCCTGCGGCTAGAATGAGCAACTGATACGGATTGTCGTTAAAGAAACTCTCGTACGCCCTAATGGTGCTTGGGTTTACACCATCTGATACCAGCAGTACAGAAGAGCCTAACTCACCAGACAGTTGCTGATTAATCAATGGCAATGCTTCTTCTGCTGACTTACCTGATACCGGCATGATATCGGGTGTAATAGCCGCTAGAAACGGTTCGAATACCTTGCTGTCTTGAGTGACGGGCATCGCGACGTGTGCGCTGCCTGCGTAAACCACTAAGCCCGTATTACCGCCTTTCCGAGCTGCCAATAAGTCTCTAATTTTCTGCTTAGATCGTTCCAAGCGACTCGGTGGTAAGTCTTTAGCGAGCATGGATTCACTGTTATCAAGCACAACCAACATCGACGCTTTGTCTTCACCAAAAGGAGAAGCCTCACGCTGCCATGTTGGGCCAGAACAGATGATGATGGCGATAGTAACAATCACCACCAATAGCTTCAATGGCAGCTGCTTACGCCAGCCTGTTTCGCCAATCGTCAAAGCATCACGTAAATGTGCCGGTAGAATGTCTTTCCACGTTGGTTTGGTCTCTTCTCTCCAACGAACCCATAGCAGGAAGAACATCGGAATAAAGGCCAACAACCACAAAGGTCGGATAAAATGAAACTGGGTAAAGAACTGTTGTAGAGTGAGAGAATCAGGCATCATCCTCTCCTTTCAATTTTTTAGTTTTAGAAGCCAAAAGCGACCTTCTACGTAAAGTCGCCAGACTAAAGGCAGTCAGATACATCACAACAACAATCGCCATTAAGTAATGGTGCAGCCCCTGTTTAGGACGATAAGTGGTACTTTCATATAACTGTGGTTCTAGTTCACCGATTTGAGCGTAGGCTTTAGTCAATTCATCGCGGTTAAGTACTTCAAAAGATTCACCACCAGACTCTTGCGCCACACGATTGATGGTTTCCATATCCAAAGCCACTTCACCAACGGTTTGTGGGTCACCCATGGCGATCACGTGAATACGAACGCCTTTCGCCTTCGCAACTTTGGCGGCATCAACCGGTTCAACAAAGCTTCCCGTATCATTACCGTCGGTTAGTACGATCACGACTTTCTCTTTTTCGTTGGCATTAACACTTGAATCTTGAACGGCAGCACTTTGCTTTTCGCTTTGTTCAAACACCTTAATCGCCAAGCCAATTGCATCACCTAAGTGCGTGCTTTGCCCTGCCATCGCGACATCGGTTTGATTAAGCAGTTCAAGCCACACATCTTGGTCAGCTGTAAACGGTGTTTGTACAAACGCTGCATCACCAAAAAGAATCAAACCGAGTCGATCCCCTTTTCGGGTAGTCGCAAAATCAGCCAGCACTTCTTTGGTCGCGTCCAAACGAGATATTTTATCGCCCCGCTTAGAGGTAAAGTCTTGTTCTGCCATTGAGCCAGATAAATCAACCACTACCATCACATCACGACCTAATTGTTCGCGAACTTGCGGCTCACCAAGAATGGTTGGTTTAGCGAGCGCACACACCACTAATGCCCAAGTAATAATCAACGTGGTTCGTTGCCACCAGCTTGGTGTTAGCTGGCTTGCCCCTTCAGACGGCGCTTCACCAATCGCTTCAACCAATTCACTGAAAAATGGCACCTTGATGGCCATTTGCTTGGTTCGATAAGCTGGCACCGCAAAGTAGACCAACAACGGTAAAGGCAGCGCAATAAACCACAGCGGATGCGCAAATTCAAAACTGGCAGATAAAACATCAAACATTGTCTTGCCCCTCAACCGTTACCTGTACATTCGGCTTGTGAAGTTTTAGCCACATCATCGCGGTTTGAATTACCTCTAAACGCTGTTCAAAGCTCAAACGCACATTAGGGTCAATTAGGCTTTGCATCCATAATTCCGAAACTTCATCGGCAAAGAACGCATTGCTGTTTTCACTCGTGTTGGCGCTAACAGGCAGATAAGCGTTCAAACGGTTCACATAAGCTTGGCCAAACAACTTGGCATTACTGCTGTCTAGGTAACGAAGCACCACTTTGAGGACTTTAAAGGTTCGTTCGGTTGAGTTCTTGTCTCTTGCATCCAGTACCATGAGTTCTTGAAGCGCTTCTTTGCGATAACGGTTATTCCACCACCTTAACGCCAAGCGATAAGCCAGATAGATAGCGACCAATAACAGAATAACGCCAAGGATCTTCCAGCCGATCGTTTGAGGAGCCCAGCTCACACTGTCAGGAATGGCGACATCATGTAGGTCGCGAAGGATATAAGTACTTGGAGGCGTATGTTCAACAGCCATTTAGCGCCCTCCCACTAGTTTCTGCAGCTGTGATATGTGATTGCCCGACGTGTCTAATTCTATATAAGGGAGGTTTTTCATCGCCATCAATTTAGCAAGGGACAGTTTCTGAAGTGCCGCTTTTTGGGCAAGGCTTTCACTTGCGAGGTTAACCTTAGATTGGCTATCCAGATTAAGTTGAAAGCGACCATCACCCACCACCCAGTTTGCGCTTGCAAGATCTTGAGGCAATGACTGTTCTAATGAATCGGTGACCATAATGGCCAAGATATCGTTGTGTTGCTGTAACTGCTTTAGTCGATCGAGATGTTGTTCTCGGCAGTCTCGCCAGTCACTAATGAATATCAAGGTTGATTGCTTGAGTCTCATTCGTTTGATCAGTTCAATCCACTGACTAAAACCAACATTATCGCCATCACTTACATTGACGCCTAAGCTTTGATTGGCTTTGGTAAGATGTTTTAGCTGAGCCAACAAATCAGATTGAGAACGTTGAGCTTTGGTATGAAACAGTTTTTGGTGCGACGCCAAAACGAAGCCGACACGATCACCATCTTTCAGCACTCGCCATCCACACAATGCCGCCACTTCGGCAGCCACAACAGATTTCATGGTGTTTTGAGACGCAAAGAACATCGAACTGCGCTGATCGACACAGATCATCACATTACGGTCTTTCTCTTCGGTATAGCTACGAACATGAGGCTTACCCGTTCGCATCGTAACTTTCCAATCGAGATTACGGATATCATCACCCAATTGGTAATGACGTAATTCTTCGAAGTTCAAACCACGACCACGGAACAAAGAGTTATGTCTGCCCGAAAGTACGCTGCCCGCTTTTAAATGAGGTAACAGTGAAAACGACTCAGCTTGAGCCTGAATTCGCACTAACCTTGAATAATCACAATACAGTCGTGGATCAAGGCCTTGCGATTTGGGAGCTTGTGTTGGCTTCGCCATGACGCCCCCTAGTTATCCAATCTCAACATTATCGAGCAGTTCTTCAACCACTCTTTGATGGTCAACACCATCGGCCAATGCGTCGTAAGACAACGAGAATCGGTGACCTAATACGGTCAGTAACATGGCACGCACATCGTCCAACGTGACATGGTCACGTCCTTGCAACCATGCATAAGCGCGAGCACATTTATCCAACGCGATGGAAGCACGCGGACTTGAACCAATCTCAATCCATTTAGACAAGTTTGATTCTGGGTAACGCTCTGGCTTACGAGTTGCCATCACCAAGGCCACAATGTAGTTCTCAACTAAATCAGAAACGGCAATGTCTGGAAGTTGGCGCCGAGCTTCAAGTACCAACTCAGGTTCAATATGTTGTGGCGTGACTAATTCTGAACTGGTCTCGCTACCGAGTTCCTCACTGCGCACAAGTCGAATGATGTCGCGTTCAGCTTCATCTTCTGGATAGTCGACTGTCACTTTCATAATGAAACGGTCCATTTGTGCTTCAGGCAGTGGATACGTACCTTCTTGCTCAACTGGGTTTTGTGTGGCTAGCACCATGAACAAATCTGGCAGGATGTGAGTTTGACCACCCACCGTAATCGTCCCTTCCGCCATCGCTTCAAGCAGAGCAGCCTGTACTTTTGCAGGCGCACGGTTCACTTCATCGGCTAATACAATGCTGTTGAAAATAGGACCCGGTTGGAAATGCAACTGAGGCTTTCCATCAAGCTCTTGATACACCTCCGTGCCCGTCACATCAGATGGCAGCAGGTCTGGCGTAAATTGAATTCGACCAAAACTGGTGTTCAGTAGATTCGCCAGCGATTTTACTGAGCGAGTTTTCGCTGTACCGGGAAGTCCCTCTAAAAGCACATGGCCATTAGTCAATAACCCTATCACCAGAGCCCGAACGACGTGGCTCTGACCGATAACACTTTTCTCTGTTTGTTCAATCAGTTGGTTTATTGCTTGTTGCGCATGGTTCATAGGTCTTCCCTTAATTCAATCTGGCTGCGTACATCCTACTCACAAGCCCCATAACTATTAGTTATACACATGATAAACAGTTATAAACGCGATAATTGGTTACAAGCGGAATAAGCAGCAAGCTCGATAGCCAAGCTCACCTCATCGCTTTATTTAAACCTAGCTTTCAATTGGTTAATGGCTTCCGGCGGTGCCACTTTGCTCAATGATGAAATACATTGCTCAAACGCCTTTGGTACGCCCGGTATATGACTGTTTCGCGCCAACACTTCACACTGGGCATACAGGTGCTGTGGGTTGCGGCTAAATTGGTAAGCCTTATGCAGTGATTGACTTGCCGCAAGCACATCCGATTTTTCCAAAGCCAATCCGTACACATACCAATATTGAGGGTCGGTTTGCGCAGTTTCAGCGGCTTGTTTAAGGTAGTCCGTTGCTTGTTCGTAATCTTTCACACGAAGCAGAGACAATCCTGTGCTGTATGGCAAAACACTCGATTTAGGCTGAGCTTCAATACCTTGCTTCAAGGTCGACAACGCTTTTGCCTCGTTACCTTGCGCTCGATACAAATCCGCTAAATTGGCGTAGCTGTTTTCGAAATAAGGCTCAATCTCGATAGCGCCTAGATAAAACTCAGTCGCTTTGTCGTGCTGGCCTAAATCTCGGTAAACGTTGCCTAGGTTAGTACGTCCAAATCCTCTGTCGGCATTAAATTGCTGTATTTCAATGTACTCTTCTAATGCAGGCTTGATTTGGTCTTTCTGCAGAGGGTTCATTTCTCCCCAATAACGCACTAATGCGCCTGCGGTTTCTGAACGAATCGACAATACAGGGTCTTTCAGTAGCGGCTCTAGAATTTGCCAACGGTCAGTGAATGGGAAACCAGACGAGCCTTGTACCACACCCAAACGGATCATTTCATCATCATGTTTCACCGCTCTTGCCAGCGAAATAAGCGTATTCTTACCCGTATTACCGCCCAAACGTTCTATGCTCGATGCACGAATGATATTGCTTAAGCTAGAGTCCTGAGCCGAGTATGCCAACGCATCCTCTGCACCTCTGTGCCCTATCGAGTCAGCATAAAAGGCAACGGCAAAGTGCTGCTGATTACGATACTTAGAATCTGGGAACCACTCACCGATTTGCTTATCTGCCCACTGGTCGGTTTGATCTGCATGACAGCTAGTGCACACGTTCGGCGTTTTAATGTGTTGGCTAATATCAGGACGTGGGATATGCCAACTGTGGTCACGCCTTGGGTCGACCTCCATGTAAGTCGTCTCTGGCATGTGACAAGTCGTGCATTGTGAAGCTTCAGTATTCGCTTCGTGGAATGTGTGCTTTTCAGGCGTGTATTCTGATGCAATATGACATTGGCTACACACGGCTTCTTCCGCAATTTTTAGTTCAGCGGTATGAGGATCGTGGCAGTTAGTACATGTGACGCCTTTTTCAGCCATCACGGATTGAAGGAAAGATCCGTAAACGTAATCTTCATCGTAGATTTGACCATCGTTGTGGTAAAGCTCTGGGGTAATCAAGCTCAAGCGATACTTATCAAAGAAAGACCCGTTAACGTGATCACCCGTTTCATTTAACTGAGTACGACGGCTGTGGCATTGAGCACAGGTTTGAACTTGATTGGTATGGATGATGTCTTTTGGTTGCAGGGTTGAATTACCCTCTTGATAGATCCACTCTTTGACCGACTTCGACAAGTCGCGGTCAAAACCATAATGCGCCGAGACTGGAGCATCCTTTCCACCGTTAGCTTTTGCTAGCTGAGCCTTTTCAACGTGCTCACTCGCAGGGCCATGACACGCTTCACAACCGACATTAATCTCAGACCAAGTAGTGTTGTAGGTATTACTCGCGCTGTCGTAGTTTTTCTCTAGGTTCGTTGAATGGCAATCAGCACACATGAAGTTCCAGTTTTGACCGCTATTGGTCCAGTAGAATTCATCGGTGTTGGTGGTATCAGGATAGAGGTGAAACCAGCGTTGACCGCCTTCGCCCTCAGTGCGAGAATCCCAAGCGAAAGGAATCAACTGTACACGGCCGTCTTCAAATTCAACCATGTATTGTTGTAGTGGTTCAAAGGCAAAGGTATAGCTGATTTTGTAATCTTTAAAGTGGCCGTCTTGCCCTTCAATATTGACCCAGAACTCTTCACCCTTGCGGAAAAATCGGTTGGGTTTACCGTCATGAGTGAATGTTTGATCGTTGAAATCGCCTAATACAGATTCGTCTGTAGCGTGCTTCATCGCCATATCATGATGAGAGCCCTCCCACGCTGCGACTTCTTCACTATGACAATCAACACATGCTTCCGAACCGACATAGCTGGCTTTAGAACCGATAGGTAAAGCGTCAGAGCTAACGGGTGACGCTACAGAGTTGGCCTTTGAAATATCAGAGTTGATATTAGGGTCTTGCTCGTTGGCATAGGCGTTCAGACTGAACAGCGACAACATCAGTGAAGACAAGATTGCGGATAATACTGCGACTCGCTGGTGTTTCAATCCGTTTACCAGTGAGCACAACCATGCAGACATAACATTCCTTGTTTTTATACATCCTTATGCTTAATAAGGTAGACGTAAAAACAACGAATTTACAATTATTTAGTGGCAATGAGCTCGATAGTTGTGACTCATATTCACGACCGGGATTTACTCATCGGTATGCGCATAAAAAAAGAGCTCCTAAGAGCTCTTCAATCTGTTCAGTTTCACTCAAACAATCACTTACTTGTTATGAGATTCCTGAAGTTTTTCCATTACCTGATCCAAGCTAAAGCTCGCGGCTTTTTGGCGTGGCGGGTATTCAGCAAAGGTTTCTAGGAACTTGCCGACATACGCCTGTGCTGGAACGAACATATAAGCATGGTCTAACAACCAATCGTAGTATGTATTCGATGTAATGTCTGCGTTTTCGTATGGGTCCATACGCAGGTTAAACAGCTTAGGAAGACGTAACGTCACGAACGGTTCAGCCCAAATTTGCATGGTACCCGTCGCACGCTGCTCCATGAACACCGCTTTCCATTGGTTGTAACGAAGCGCCGCTAAATCACCATCATCGGTAAAGTAGAAGATCTCCGAACGACGGCCTTTCTCTTCTTCACCCGTTAGGTAAGGAAGGAAGTTGTAACCATCTAAGTGAACCTTAAACGTTTTATCACCGGCAGTATGACCTTTGAGTAGTTTCTCTTTGATTTGGTCATCACCAGCGGCGGCAACGAAGGTTGGCATCCAGTCCATATGGTGCATGATTTCGTTAGATACGGTTCCTGGTTCAATCTTACCAGGCCAACGAACCATTGCTGGTACACGGTATGCGCCTTCCCAGTTGGTGTTTTTCTCACCACGGAACGGGGTTGTACCCGCATCAGGCCAAGAGTTCATGTGAGGGCCGTTATCCGTTGAGTAGAAAACAATCGTGTTGTCTTTGATACCCAACTCATCCACTTGCTTCAATAGTTGCCCAACGTGTCGATCGTGCTCAACCATACCATCAGCGTAGTTACCGACACCGGTTACGCCTTTACTGTCGGCTTTCACGTGCGTTCTAAAGTGCATACGTGTCGCGTTCCACCACACGAAGAATGGTTTGTCCGCTTTCACTGCGCGATCCATAAAATCAAGTGCCGCGTCTAGTGTTTCTTCATCAACCGTTTCCATACGCTTACGCGTCAGTGGACCGGTATCTTCAATCTTGCCATCAGCGAATGACTTAATGACACCACGAGGGCCAAATTTCTTACGAAACTCAGGATCGGTTGGGTAATCTTCATTCTCTGGTTCTTCTTCAGCATTTAGGTGGTAAAGGTTGCCAAAAAATTCGTCAAACCCGTGTGCTGTTGGAAGGAATTCATCTTTATCGCCAAGGTGGTTTTTACCAAATTGACCTGTCATGTAACCCATAGGTTTCAGCATTTCTGCGATTGTCGCGTCTTCTGCTTGTAAGCCAATGTCTGCGCCCGGCAAACCTACTTTACTCAAACCCGTTCGTAATACACTTTGTCCCGTGATAAAGGTAGAGCGACCCGCAGTACAAGATTGCTCTGCGTAATAGTCCGTAAACATCATCCCTTCTTTCGCGATGCTATCAATATTCGGGGTTTTGTAACCCATGAGACCGAAGGTGTATGCACTCACATTGGATTGACCAATATCGTCCCCCCAAATAACCAATATATTTGGCTTTTCAGCCGCAAAAGTGGCGCTGGACGCGGCCATCATCGCTGTACCCAAAATCGCTAATCGACGTTTAGCGCCATATTTCGCTGTCATAGAAACCTCTTCGTAAGTTATTTGCATCCTGCCCTACAACGTATAGTCCATTTTTTACACATGCGCGAGATTCCCTAAGCTATTAATCTTTTTGTCATTTTTATTGAGATACGGATACAGAAATCATCGATAAGGTTTACGCCAACAAACATGATAAGGATCACACACAAACTAAGGCTTTATTCTACGTACCCACTAGAGCTGATATTAATCAATAGGTTACCTAAGCATCATAACGATTGGTTATAAGCACTATAAAAGGACGTAACGGAATTTTGAGAATAACATTTGCTCATCGATGCGTTGTTCTAACGCATTAATCTTAAAAGTGAATCGGAGTCCTTATGGGTACTAAAATTAATAAACTAGCATTAGGTGTTGGCTTATTAGCAGCTTCTTCAGCGGCAACAGCAGCAGAAAAACCAAACATTCTTGCTATCTGGGGTGATGACATTGGTGTATTCAACATCAGTGCATACAACAACGGTATGATGGGTTACGAAACACCTAACATCGACCGTATTGCTAACGAAGGCGCACTATTTACTGACCACTACGGTCAACAATCGTGTACTGCTGGTCGTGCTGCATTCCTAACAGGTCAAGAACCTTTCCGTACTGGTCTATTGACTATCGGCATGCCAGGTTCGGACCACGGTATCCCTGATTGGGCTCCAACGATCGCAGACCTTCTTAAAGAACAAGGCTACATGACAGCTCAGTTCGGTAAGAACCACATGGGTGACCAAGACAAACACCTTCCAACGAACCACGGTTTTGACCAGTTCTTCGGTAACCTGTACCACCTAAACGCCGAAGAAGAGCCAGAAACATATTACTACCCTAAAGACCCAGAGTTCCGTAAGAACTACGGCCCTCGTGGTGTAATCAAGTCTACTGCTGACGGTAAGATTGAAGATACAGGCCCTATGACGCGTAAGCGTATGGAGCACGCAGATGAAGAGTTCCTAGAAGAATCTCTAGCGTTCATGGAAAAAGCAGTGAAAGCTGACAAACCATTCTTCATCTGGCACAACACAACACGTATGCACGTGTGGACTCGTCTACAAGAGAAGTACCAAGGTAAATCTGGTATCAGCATCTATGCAGATGGCATGTTAGAGCACGATGACCAAGTCGGTGTTCTTCTAGACAAGCTTGATGAGCTTAAGATCGCAGACAACACAATCGTCATCTATTCTACCGATAACGGTGCAGAAACCGTATCTTGGCCTGATGGTGGTGCAACTTACTTCCACGGTGAAAAAGGTACAACTTACGAAGGTGGTATGCGTGTTCCTCAGCTAGTTCGCTGGCCTGGTACTATCAAACCGGGAACTAAGATCAACGACATCATGGGCCACCAAGACTGGATCCCTACTCTACTAGCAGCAGCTGGTGATGATAAAGTGGTTGAGAAGCTAGCGTCTGACAAAGGTGCAACTTACAACGGTAAAAACTGGCGTGTACACCTAGATGGTTACAACTTCCTACCTTACTTCCAAGGTAAAGAAGAGAAAGGCCCTCGTGACAGCCTGCTTTACTTCTCGGCAAATGCTGAATTGAACGCTGTTCGTTGGAACGACTTCAAGATTTCATTTGCTGTAATGGACGGTAACATTGTTGATGCCGTGCGTTTCCAACCAAACTGGCCTCAAGTTGTTCACCTACGTGCTGACCCATTCGAAAAAGCACCACACGAATCTGGCATGTACCTACGTTGGATGGCTGACAACATGTGGTTATTCGTTCCAGTAGGAAATCAGGTTCAAGAGTTTATGACGACGCTACCAGATTACCCTATGCAGAATAGCCAAGTACTGAACCCAGGTAACTTCAACCAGAATGCATACATGCTTCAAGGTAAACTTAAGCAACTAGAAGCGGCAGCAGCGCAAGCTAAATAAGCCTATCTAGGCGATGCAAACTGTATAGATGTGTATTTAACTAAGATTTATAGTAAGTACATAATCGAGTACGAAAGCCGTGATAACTCACTTGAGTTACCACGGCTTTCTTCGTTTAACGCCATTCGGCTTGATTTCATTTGAAAGAGCTTCATTCAATTCTGACTAGACCTCCCTATCAATCCCCGCTAGATAACCGCCTAAGCGATTTAATTTCCTACCACTTGTCTTGCAACATCACATATGCGCAACTAGCTTTATAAATAACACCTATCATTGGAAAGTAAAATGAAGGTGATATCAGAAGGATTCTGAGTTGCCATAATTGTCAAACTAGATGGACTAATGTTATGAAAACGCCATATTTAGCAGGAATAAGCATCATTGTCGTTTCAGTCGCTTTGCTAGTTTATGACGCGGCCTCTTCAAAAATGCACACCTCGTTCGAACACAAAAAAAATCACGCCCATGAAAGCAATCATGGTGACTATCACTCTTCAGGGCACTCCGCCCATTCCGAAGAAAAGCACGCACATAAAACCGTCGCTTCAAGCCAACCCATATCTCCGATTCCAAACTCTCCCGAGATAAATCATGAGCTGGCCAAAATTGGTTGGGTGCTATTTAAAGACCCGAACCTTTCTTCTAACCGCAGTGTGAGCTGTGAAAGTTGTCATAGCCTGCAAACCAACGGCGCAGAGGTAATTCCAGTTTCGATTGGCGTAAACGGCGCAGGGATGAGAAATTCACTCACCGTTTTTAACGCAGTCTTTAACTATCGGTTCTTCTGGGATGGTCGAGTAAACAACCTCGGCGATCAAATTGATGGCCCAGTGCACAACGTCGATGAAATGGATTCAAACTGGCAACATATTACGGATTATGTGTCTCAATCGAAAACTTACATCGACTTATTCCAAGAACAATCAACGCCCATTGACGAAGCTTCAATTAAGGCTGCTCTTATTGAATTTATGCAGGGTTTGACCACACCCAATGCCCCTTTCGACCTGTATTTACAAGGTGACAGCGCAGCACTTTCTGAAACCGCCAAACGAGGTTGGGAAACTTTTCAAGAAGAAGGCTGTATTCGTTGCCACCAAGGTACCAACATTGGTGGAGGCATGGTGATGCGATTTGGTTACTTTGGGTTATCGAAAACAGGAGCCGAGCGAAGTGAAGACCAAGGTCGTTTTATGTTTACCGCTAAACCACAAGATAAGGATTTATTTCGTGTTGCGAGCTTAAGAAACGTGGCGATCACTGCACCCTATTTTCATGACGGGCAAACAGCCACACTCGAAGAAGCGATCAAAATAATGGGTGAAAGCCAACTCGGTAAAACGTTTGAAAAACAGACCATAAACGATATTAAAGTCTTCCTCGAATCCCTAACCGGTAACCGTCCTCAAATGTTAATGGAGTTTGAAAATGAATAAGATCAGACTCATATTTCTACTGTTTGTATCGCTTTTCATCGGCTTAATTAGCTTTATTATGCTGACCTACTCCGAGCATGAAAAGGTCACCGAATATGGAGTGCCTATTCGGCAGTTAGGCCATGAAGTATTAGAAATGCGTGATCATATCACCAATGCAGCGCTTGCGGGTATTTCCAACCCTTATCAAATGTCTGCAGATTTGGTTGCTTTAGAAAGAGAGTTGCAACTACTCAGAGAAAGTTATCAAAGCGAGAATATTCACTCTACGTTCTTTAAACACTTACCGACAGCGCAATTATTGGATCGCTTTTACGATGCTTCAATGTCGAACTTAGATACGCTAGACAACCTAGTAGGACTTAGTGTGGCTCGTCAGTTTATTTTGCAATCTTTGACTCTACAACTCACAGAGAGCAACTCAACTGATGCTGAGATAAACAACGCAAATATCGACATTCAAAGCGCGCTTCTTGCGAGTGTGTTGGTTGGGGGAATCGAAATTAACCATTCAGGTGTTAACTCCGAGCTGGCGAACCTTTATAAAACGTTTACCGAACTCAACCAACAACAAAGTCAGCTGTTATCTCAAGTACTTTCAGCACACAGCATGGAGTATATTGAACATATTGAGCATGAGTTTACCGATCTGCAAGACCAACTTAAAAGTATCATCGTTAAGCTTATTATCGTTTTGGCGTTGCTGACTTTAGCGTTCTCATTCACCATGTTTATTTTTCGAGTCTTCGAACTCAAAAGAAACAACCTCTCCTATCAAGAAGCCGCAGACAAAGCAGAAAAAGCCAGCGAAGCAAAATCTCTCTTTCTCGCTACCATGAGCCACGAGTTACGCACCCCAATGAATGGCGTATTAGGCATCGCTCAGATAATCAAGGAGGATTCACACAGCGAGAATACTCGTAAACACGCCCAAATCATCATTGACTCTGGTCAGCATCTCGTCACCATATTGAATGACATTCTTGATTTTTCTAAGGTGGAGCAAGGCAAGATGGAGTTGGAATACAGCCCGTTCTCTGTCACCGACGTCGTGACACACCTTGATAAAACATTGACACCTCTTGCAGAAGACAAAGGCCTCGCTTTTATCATTAAAGATAACATTCCTACCAATATTCAGTTGATTGGTGACTCTGCACGTACACGTCAGATCTTATTTAACTTAGCAGGCAATGCAGTCAAATTTACTGAGTCAGGAAAGGTCGAAGTAGAATTCTTGATAGCCCCTACTACTCCACCAATCGTGAATATTTTAGTGACGGATACGGGTATTGGTATAGCAGAAGACAAGATCGACCATATATTTACCGCCTTTGAACAAGCTGAGCTTTCAACAACCCGTAAGTTTGGTGGCACAGGGTTAGGGCTTTCCATTGTTCAGCAGTTAGTCGAACTGATGGGCGGAACAATTAAGGTTTCCAGCCAGCTTGGTTTGGGCACTCAATTTAAGATCTCTTTGCCGTTAGAAATGCATGAGCTTGAAGAACAAGTCATCGACCAAACGCCAACCAAAACCAATGAGACTCTCGATGAC
This sequence comes from Vibrio sp. 10N.286.48.C11, assembly GCF_041469805.1. Taxonomy (NCBI): domain Bacteria; kingdom Pseudomonadati; phylum Pseudomonadota; class Gammaproteobacteria; order Vibrionales; family Vibrionaceae; genus Vibrio; species Vibrio sp. 10N.286.48.C11. Next base: position 25,777 of record NZ_JBFRLK010000031.1, read on the forward strand.
TTCTCAGTATTGTTAGTCGAAGATAACAAGATCAACGCAATGGTGATTAGGAAGTTCTGTGAGTCGATAAACTTAACGGTTGAGAATGCCTACGACGGTTTACAGGCCTTAGATAAGTTGGCGTCAAACCAATATGACCTGATCATAATGGACAACCATATGCCCAACATGAGCGGTATTGAAGCGATTCAAAAAATCCGTGGCGAACTCAAGCTGACTACGGTTGTTTTTGCATGTACCGCCGATGTATTCAAAGAGGCCCACGATGAATTCATCGAATCAGGCGCAGACTTTGTACTCACCAAACCGTTACAGAAAAACAGCTTACAAAACGCCATCAACGAGTTTCACCAACAGTTTGAGGTCAACCGCCATCACTCCGTTAACACACACAATCTTCCAAACAAGGAAAAAAGTAACATCACGATGTTAACGCGTCACCCTAAGAACAAATTGCCACTCACAGAGGAAGAACTGTCGCGTAGCCAATTTTTAACTAACGATGAGCTTAAAACAGACGAGAAACTCAAATGCTTAACTTCTCTCGTTGATGAGCTAGAAAACGAAATCGATGAGTTGATAGAGCTATTTTCGGATGCCAAGCAAGATGATCTATCCAGAACATTAAAGGCGGTTAAAGCGATTGCATCAAGGTATGAAATGAGTGAAGTATTCGAGCTCGCAACCGAAGCTGAGAAGGTAACGGAGAAGCACATCATGCCCGAGGCTGAATTACTTCAGCAACTCATCAATCGCTTGATAGTCAACAGCCATCAAGCAACACGATTAATACACAAACTCCATCAGCAACGAAAAACGGGGTAAAAGAAGGTGTCATATGATATGGAATGTAAATTTACCTAGCACTGGCCACATTTATTCTTAGCACTCGGTGCCACAATCATTTTTGTGGTCGACTGTCATGTTCCTTTGGGCATTGCCATGGCCGTGCCCTACATAACGATAGTCTTGCTCGCAGCCACAACGAAAGATCCACTATCAGCCGTGATGTGGGCTATTGGCTGCACCTTACTTACCTTATTGGGTTACTACTTATCTGGTAGCGGCAGCGAAACCTGGTTTGTCGCCTTCAACCGAGTCATTACCATCTATACCATTTGGGTGGCGGCAATTATTCCTATTTATATCTCTTTACCTTCTCCTCAAGCCTCACTGGACGTCGATGATGACGTGACAGAGGAAAGTTCAAGATCACGCCCTCACTCGCACAGAAACCATACAATCGACACGTTCAAAAACTAGGCTTTGGTTAAGTTTCGGTGAATTTTTCCAAATCGAGACAAGGCAACTTGAAATACTTCTTTATGCATGCGAGTGTAGAACTACTCACCTAAATAACTGTATGACTATGAAAACATTACAATCCATTGCGCTGCTTTCGACAATTATCGCAGCACCACAAGTGTTAGCTGACGTAACAATTGAAGTTCCTTCTAGCGCAGATGCTTTAGTCGAAGTCTTAGCTGTTAATGAGGCTAAACCTGATCTCGACGGTGGTTTCTTCTCTTCGAGCAAAACGATCACCGTTCCAGATGGCGTAAACCAAATCGTTTTCAAATATCAACTGGCTTTCAGCCAAGGTAACGACCGAGAGTTTGTCGATAGCGATACCATTATTGCTACTTTTGATGCGACAGACACAGCATTGACGTTTGACATGCCTAAGTTCCGTAACACCAACGAAGCGAAAAAAGGCCTTCAAAACTTAGATTGGAAACTGGTTGATGAAAACCAAAATGCAATCAGTGTTAAGCAAGACAAACTTATCAAAGATGGCATGCAGATTGGTCGTAAGTACCCGCAAGAAGCGAAGGAGTACAACCAGAAAGGCGGCATCGCTGCACTTACAGTAGGTTCTAGCGCGGGCGTAGCAGCTGCTGTCGCACAACCGGTAACGCTTCCAACAAAGATTGACGGAAATGCAGCAAATACAGCTGAAGAGATGCTCTATTTCTGGTACGAAAAAGCGGATGCTGAAACCAAGCAGAAATTCAAAGACTACGTGAACAAGTAGCTCAATGAGCTTAATTTAAAAATGAAAGAAGCTGGCAAACTGCCAGCTTCTTTTTTGTCTTCATCTAGATGATTTAGGCTTATAGAGATTAAGCAGACTCAGTCGATAACACTTTAACATCCACTTTAGTTGGCCATCCTAGCGCTTTATACTCAGCTGCTAGTAAATGGGCACAGCGGCTAGAAATTCTGGTCAAAATCAGCTTTAGCTAAGTAACCTTGAACAAGCTCTCGATATTGCTGCTTCAATGGCGCTTCAATAAAGCTCGCGTCTATCGCATTCAAACTAAACAGCGCTAACTCCTGATGCGTCATCTCATGAGCTTTGCTCACCGCATTAAAGTTATCCGACATGTAACCACCAAAATAAGCAGGGTCATCCGAGTTAATCGTTACAGCCACACCCTTTCTGAGCAGTTCGACAATGTTGTGGTCTTCCATCACATCGAATACACGCAATTTAATATTCGACAGTGGGCACACCGTCAGTGGCATTTTGGTTTCAATCAGCTCTTCGATTAGAGCTTCGTCTGTCATGCACTGGACACCATGATCCACTCGACTCACGCTGAGCATTTCAATCGCATCGACAATGTTTTGAGCCGGCCCTTCTTCTCCTGCATGCGCCACCGTCAAGAAGCCCGCTTGTTTTGCTTGTTGGAATACACGCTTGAACTTCTCTGGTGGGTGTCCTAATTCAGAAGAGTCCAGTCCAACCCCGACGATCTTATCTTGATGCTTCAATACCTCTGCGAACGTTTGAATGGCGCTCTCTTCAGATAAATGGCGCAGAAAACATGCGATGATTTGAGAGGTAATGCCCAACTCTTTATGACCCTGTTCAAGCGCACGATGAATGCCGTTAATAGCGGTATCGAATGCAATGCTACGATCGGTATGTGTCTGAGGATCAAAGAAAATCTCAGTATGGATAACATTGTCGGCTTTACAGCGTTCTAGATAAGCCCATGTTAAGTCGTAGAAATCCTGTTCTGTGCGCAGTGCATCAGCACCTTGATAATAGATATCCAGAAATGACTGTAAATCATCAAATTCGTATGCGCGTCTTAGTTGCTCTGGGGATGAATAAGGCAGCTCAATGCCATTGCGTTGAGCAAGCTGGAAAAGTAACTCAGGTTCGAGCGAACCTTCAATGTGTAAATGCAACTCTACTTTTGGGAGCCCTTGAATAAATGCGTTCATATTTCACCTACTATGGATTTTAGGTGTGCACTTACTCTGAATAATAGACAGGAGGTTTTCTTGAACGCCATTACAAAGAGTAAGAACACAATTGTGATCTAAACCCTTCGTAATCAGCACTTTGCGGGAGCTGGTAGAGACCCCCAAACCATATCATTGGGGTTATACGAAGCAAACGGTTGCTACTATACAGAGTTTAATGGGAATTTCACTAATCAATTGCTCATTAACCGATTTCTAAAGCAGGAACCTGTTTGGTTCGATCTCAACGGTAATCTGGTCGTATTCTCGACATAAGCAACATATCGATGTACTTACCCGCTTTGAACGTACTGAGTCTTTTTGTGCCTTCTAACTGAAAGCCTACACGTTCATACAAAGCAATAGCGGCGTGGTTATCGGCATGAACCTCTAACTCAAGACGCACGAGATTAAGCCAGTTATCCGCCTGATTGATCGCTTCTTGCATTAACGCCTTACCGACCCCTTTACCATGCATATCCGGGTGAATAGCAATACCAAGACCAGCGCAGTGCCTGTCTCTTACCTTGGTGGTCATGAATAAAGTAATGTGACCCACTACTTTGCCGGAGACTTCCGCAACCAGAGTGAAATGGTCTGAATGACCAAACAGTCGCTCCACTTGTTCAGAACTAAGATAAGGCTTTTGTGAGGTGTTTTCTGAAACTGAAGGGCGGCGATAAATATCGAAAATATCTTGGCTATCCGTTGCTTCTAAATGTCTAATTTGTATTTCCAAAGCGCTTCCTTATCCTATTATTTCTATCCATAAGCTAATTTTCATATTACGGATAGCAACGGGAACCTACAACCTTTAAAGGTGTAAGTGCCCGAAATAATTAAACAAATAGTAAGACTGAACTTAAACTTCTGCTTTGATGAGTATTTTTAAAATAGTGTGAATATCAGAATTTATAATCCACACCCACACTCGCTAATACTTGCTCGGAGTTATAGAAATCGATATTAGAATCTATGCTTCTTAAACCCAGTAAAGTAATGAACGCCCAATCTTTATAGCCCATCAAACCACCAAACTCATAAGCTAAGAATGCACCGAATTCATTCTCTTCACGTACTTGCCCGTAAATTGGATTCGACTCATCATATTCACGATCACTTGCATCTAGGGTGACAACAAAACCATGACGACCGATTCTCTTCGCGTAGTTTAATTCAATACCATAACTATCGAAGCTGAGTGCTCCTCCTTCTGCGTCTGAGTGGAAATACACCATTGAAGGAACAAATAGACCTGCGTGGTTTGGTAAGATAAAGCGGTATCCTGCTTTGGCGTACACATAGGTTCTTTCCCTATCCAGCAGCACAGTATCTTCCGGAGATAAGCCTTGGCTACCAGATAGCTCTTCATCAACATCTGATTGCCCAAATGCGAGATCCGTTCGAAAACCAGTTCCACCGATATTAGTGAGCTGCAGTCGTCCTACATTACCTTTCACATCCGTTTCATTTCGATTAACGCCAACAGCATACGGATCCGTCCAAGCCTTACCCGAGATAAGCGTAGGAATAACAGAAAAATCCAATATGGTGCCACCAGAAAGTTGATATCGATAACCGATCTCAAACGCAATGGTACCTGTTGCAATATCCTCTCGTGTCGTACCCGCATACACTTGGTGAGTCAGCGATTCGCCAAAAGTATATTGAACAGTACCCAAAAAGCCGAGTAGCCCTTGGTTTTCACTCTCCCCTTCCTGGGTGTTGGTGGCTTGATTCGAATCTTGTTCAGTACTCAAATTACTACTGTCAGAGTAGAAACCGGCCAATACACTGAAGTTACCGCTGAAGCCTTCACTTGGAGCAAGGCCACTGTATGCAGGCATTGAAGCCAATGCAGAAAAGACTAATGGTAAAACAAACCTCATATTCACATCCATTACTTGAATAATCACCAAATAACTATAAGCATCAA
>NZ_JBFRLK010000032.1:0-76430 GCF_041469805.1 Vibrio sp. 10N.286.48.C11
GCTTCGTAATCTTGCCCTGGGTATGCCTGAAACTTGTCGTATTGATTAAGAAATACGCGAAACGGGGTTGTTCTATCTTTAAATTTAATTACGCAACAAAGCCGAAGCTGGCTTAGGTAATGCGGCGATTGGTTCATTATTTGATTTAGATAAAATAATCACCAATGAAGCTGGCACTCTGATAACGAAAGGCGAAGGTATTGTTTATTACTAATATTATCGAGCAATAAATACTACTAATATAAAATCTATTACAAGCCTCTTATTTAATTATAATGAGGCTTGTTTTATTCGGCCCGTTTAATGCTAGATTAGATAAATATTCATAAAATTGGAAGTTAAACCTGAAAATAATGAGTACATAATATTTTTAAATATACCAAAGCGTAATTATAACGAGACTTCATCCAAATAATGTTTCCAGTTCATTAAAAAACAATTCAATACGTTCACATCGGTGCATTCGCATCCGCTTGGTTCTCTGGCATCGCATCAATAAAAGCGGACAACTGATTACACGCTTCGACAATCGAATTTATTAGCGGATACGGCGACATATCAACATCAAAGCGCAACGCGTTATACACCTGCGGCACTATGCAGATATCGACAATGCATGGTGAATCCGTGAGGCTACACACCGAATCACCGTGTGTTTTTCGGTGTTTGGCCAGCTTCTCTTCTAACGCTGAAAACCCTTGGCTCATCCAGTAACGAAGCCAATCCATTTTCGCCTCTTGCTCGCACGACAATTCTCGCTCCAAATATTGCAACACGCGCAGGTTATTAAGAGGATGAATTTCCATCGCAATATCCTGAGCCATCGCCAGTGCTTGATAGCGCAGTGGTGTTTGCTCAGGAATCAGCGAGACTTCCGGGCTACTCTCACAAGAATAGTGCTCATCGAGATACTGAAGAATAGCCAGTGACTGATTGAGTTGAACGTCACCATCCACCAGCACAGGCACTAACTCACTGGCATTGAGTTCGCGATATTGTGGGTCATGCTGCTCGCCGCCATTACGTACCAAATGCACCGATTTAGACTCATAGTCGAGTTGCTTTAGGTTCAATCCAATACGCACTCGATAGGCTGCGGACGAGCGCCAGTAACCGTAAAGTATAATGTTCTTGTTCACGATGCTCTCGCTCATACTGAAACCCTATTACGTGGATTATAGCCCTCGATACTGGCTCACTTTTTGGTCTATCGCGCCAAAAATAGAATCACCTGCCGCATCAAACATCTCAAGCTTGATCGAATCGCCAAACGACATAAATTGAGTCGAAGGTTTACCATCGCGGATGGTCTCAATCATACGAACTTCAGCTATGCATGAATAACCCACACCGCCCTCGGCAATTGAGGTGCCATGGTCAGTGCCTTGCTTATTGGAAACCGTGCCCGAGCCAATGATTGCACCGGCCGATAGTGGGCGAGTTTTCGCAGCGTGAACAACTAATTCTGCAAAGTTGAAGGTCATATCCACACCTGCATTCGGGCATCCAAAAGGTGCGTCGTTGTAGGTCGATATCAACGGTAGATGTACCTTGCTGCCTTTCCATTGCTCGCCAAGCTCATCAGGTGTTACCGCAACCGGAGAGAACGCCGAAGACGGTTTAGACTGGAAGAAGCCGAAGCCCTTCGCAAGCTCCGCCGGAATCAAACCGCGCAGCGACACATCGTTCACCAACATCAGCAAGCGAATCGAGTCGTGCGCTTGTTTAGCGCTAGCGCCCATCGGTACATCACCGGTCACAATCGCAACCTCACCTTCGAAATCGATGCCCCACTCGTCGCTGGCAAATTCGATATTGTCACAAGGGCCGATAAACGCATCTGAGCCGCCTTGATACATTAATGGATCAACCCAGAAGCTTTCTGGCATTTCAGCACCACGCGCCTTACGCACCAGTTCAACATGGTTTACATAAGCACTGCCATCCGCCCATTGATATGCGCGTGGCAGAGGTGATTCACAATACTGAGATGCAAACACTTCACTGCCAGTCACATGCCCGTTGTTTAACGAGGTGTATAACTCTTGTAACTGAGAAGCCACGCTGTCCCAGTTATCCAATGCTACCTGCATGGTTGGCGCTAGATGCATCGCATGGAAAATTTCGGTTGCAGCTACACATTGTTTAAGATCTTTACTTACGACCATCAATAGACCGTCGCGAGTGCCATTTTTCTTGGTTGCTAATTTCATCCTTGTCCCTTACTTCTTATCGTCAGCCATGGTTTGAGAACCTGTCTCTTGCAAACCAGTGTCTTGCCAACTGTAGACATATTCTTTGTTCTCAACGCTATCGAGTTCATCAGAGAACTGCAGCGCGTGGCGAGTATCGATCATCACCGCCACTTCATCGGTAAACTTCTTCTTGTGCGCTTGCCCTGCCTTAAAGGCTTTAGGGTGAGGCCCATGCGTAAACCCAGCCGGATGGAAGGTCACCATGCCCGCCTCAATGTTATCGCGACTGAAGAAGTCACCTGCGTGATAGAACAGCACTTCGTCGTAATCATCGTTGTTGTGGTAGAACGGCACTTTTAACGCCCCAGGATCGCTCTCAATCGGGCGTGGCACAAAGGTGCACACCACAAAGCCTGCGCCAACAAAAGTCGTGTGTGCAGACGGTGGCAAGTGGTAGCGATGTGACATCAGCGGTCTGATATCGCGCCAGTTCACTTTCACCACAGCCAAGTCACCATGCCAGCCAATCGCGTCTAAAGGATTGAACGGATAAGTGATCACGCTGACTTTGTCGTGGCGTTTTACCTGAACTTGAGTTTGATCTTCTGAATACTGAGCGCGGAATTGATCGTTGATCGATGGTATTTCAAGAACCGCTGGATCAAACACCGCGTGATTGCCGACCATGCCTTTCTCTGGCAAGGAGTAAGCCGCGTCTGTGTTCTCAATCATCAAGATAAATATCGGCTCGCTTGGCTCTAAACGCCAGTTGGTCGAGCGCGGGATCATCACGTAATCCCCTTCACTCACCTCTAGATGACCATAGTCACAATAGAGATCGGCGCTGCCTTGATGAATGAACAGCAGCTCATCACCGTCGGAATTACGCACCAAGAAATCCATCTTCTCGTCCATGCGCCACACACGAATTTTGCAGTCCGCATTATGCAAAAGATGAGGCACAGCCCAAGGCGTTATCTGGCTGGCTTTTTCCACCAGCGTGAAATCAAAAGCGCGAGGGCGCAGATCACCCTCCCACTCCGACCAACCTGTTGGGGCATGTTGGTGATGAAAGTGAGCCGCTGGGCCGAAGAACCCACTTCGGCCCGCCTCTCGCTCATAAATTGCCTCTTCGGGAAAATCGGCGTGCGCTTGTTTAGAGCACACACCCTCCCGATGAGGAAACGAGATCCATTTATGCATCGTCTAATACTCCTCGACGAATCTGGTCCTCTTCAATCGATTCAAACAGCGCTTTGAAGTTACCTTCGCCAAAGCCTTCATTACCTTTACGCTGAATGATTTCAAAGAACACAGGCCCGATTACCGTCTGTGTGAAAATTTGCAGCAAGATGCCGTCTTTGGTCGGCGCACCATCAATCAGAACGCGTAGGTCACGCAACAGATCGGTATCTTCCCGGTGGCCTTTTACACGATCGTCAACTTTCTCATAGTAGGTATCTGGGGTTGGCATAAAGTCCATGCCGCGATCACGCAGGGTTTTCACCGTTTTGTAGATGTCATCCGTAGCAAGCGCGATGTGTTGGATACCTTCGCCGTTGTATTCACGAATGAACTCTTCAATTTGTGATTTGTCATCTGAAGACTCATTGATTGGAATACGGATCTTGCCACATGGTGAGGTCATGGCACGGCTCACAAGGCCTGTCAGCTTACCTTCAATGTCGAAGTAGCGAATCTCACGAAAGTTACCGATACGCTCATAAAACCCAGACCAAACATCCATATTGCCTTGTTTCACGTTGTGCGTGAGATGGTCGATTTCATACAAGCCAACATTGGCTTCGGCCATGCGCTGTTCCGCATCGTCATAGAATCGGAAATCGACGTCATAGATGCTCTGCTTGCCATAACGATCCACAAAATAGAGCAGGCTTTCACCGATGCCGTAAATGGCAGGAATGCTCAGCTCCATTGGCCCGATTTCTGTCTTGTACTCTTCACCACCACCGCTAGACGCCTGCGTCATTGCCGTGGTTGCATCGTTAACACGAAACGCCATGCCACACACCGATGGGCCGTGAACTTTAGCGAACGCTTCCGCTTGGCTGTGTGGTTGTTCATTGACGATAAAATTGATATCACCTTGTCGATACAGCCAAGCTTCTTTTGAGCGGTGCTTGGCTATCTCAGCAAAACCAAGTGACACAAACAGCGCTTTAAGTTGCTCTATTCCCTTGTGGTCAACGGCCGTGTATTCAACAAACTCGAATCCATCCGTGCCAAGCGGGTTGTATGTATCCACCATGAACTTTCTCCTTGTACCTATTGGTTTTGTGTTGTGTATTTTTTGTCCTTAATTAAATTTGGCCCACAAGCCGAGATAATGGAATGGGTGGAGGAAAATGGGCAATTTCGATGAAACCCTGTCAGTTTGTAAAATATTTGTTACACACAAACCATCGAGACAAGAAAGTGAGTGCTATCAAGGGATTGAAAGGTGGTGGTTTGATTTACAGAAGAAGAAGGAATGTTATTGAATTGTTACGTTTGAGCTTTATGGGCTAAAGCAGAAAGAGATAAGTGTATGTTGAACGTAAAAAGAGCATCACAAAACAGGTGATGCTCTTTTAAAAAGCTTCATATCCCAATGGTATTCTCATAGGGTGAGCCATCAACTCTAACCCATTACTTTAATGGTTGATGGTTGATGGTCAAATAGAGGTTGTTTATCTCGTGAGCACGTCATCAATTTAGGTAATCACAGAACGAGATTTTTTCAAGCGAACTGAAAGCACGGACATCAAACTGATAAGCACCAATAACCCGGTACCGGCACCACTACGTTCAACATCTTCAGCGCTATCATCACTTCTTTCAGCAATGTCTTCACTTGTTGCTCCAGATATCGGGATAAGTTTTACAGCCACCACCCTCTCGTCACCTACTCCATCATTACAATAAGCAAAGTGTGCGGTTGAATCATAAGCCATAGAAGAGGAGCTACTTTCACTCGCAAAACATTGTATTGCCGTCCCTGAGATAACACCCGCGTCATTAATGTCGGTTGCGTCCAATATTCTAAAGTGGTTGTTGGCATCACTGTCGTCACCACCGTTAGTTAGGTCGTCTAACCACCAAGCTTGATCATTATATCTTGCACGTCTATCAGCATCGGTACCAGTGTCGTTATAAGGGAAAATGAAGCCGCGATGCCTTCTTTCATGTCCGTCTACTTCAGCGTGAGTTTCGGCGTCAACATAGCCAACGATTTCATTGTAGCTGTTGATCTCACTTGCTTTTCCCTCTGCACTGTCAAAGAAAATGTCTTCACCTAAACTTGCGAAGAATGTGGCTGTTGGCGTTGTGTCATTCGCATCAGCGACGAACATACGATTATCAGACACACGATCCGACGGATAATCACCATCTCGTTTTGCATAACCAATAACCATCATGTTTTCATTAATGTCTGTTGCGACAGAATTACTGTGAATGTATGAATCACTAACTTCTACCGTCGCATTAGCGATAAATGTAGTCGTCCAAGCATTTTCCGAAACGCTGAAATTTGACGTACTGCTTGGCCTAAACACAGCAGCCTGCATAAGAAAGTTATCTGAATCATCTAGTTCCGTATTGTAACCAACTAAAACAGGATAAGAGCTATATGTCCCTCTAGACGAAATCGTTGCAGCCCTCACACTCGCTTGTGCTGAAGCTTCATCATCGTTGTAAGAGTAATAGGTCGAACTGGTTTCCCAATCGGATACTGCAAAACGGTTTCCATCATCATTGGGACCATTCGCATCGGTTATATTCCAGACAAAAGCTCTATTAGCAAAAGCAAAGTTCTGACACTCTGGATATAAAGCAGGCTCAATATCTTCATCGATACAATTATCTAGATCCTCAGCATCACTGTCGGATGTGTACGGAGAGTCATAATCTTTGTATCCATCACTGTAATAAAAAGTCGCAACGGACGCGCTTCCGACCACATAGCTTTCCCCTCCATAACTGAAAGAGTCAAAAGCCATCGTTCTTCCCATTTGGGATATTATATTCGCTTCGCCGTCAGCATCGCTGATCGTAATGCTGGTATCGGCTTCAGGTTGGAGAACCGTAAATTCAGTGCCTGTATCGTAGTAACCACGCTGCCTATACAACTGAATATATTGGTTGTTATAACTGTAGTAACCACTGCTGGTGTTACCAAGAACAAAACCATTCTCGTCAACTTTAGTGATGACCTTCTCCTCTGTTCCATCAACAAAGGAATAACTATAACTGCTCACATCAGGTGGGTTACTGCCAACATCGGGGATCTCACTTAATGAGTAAGAGTCATAAAAAGCCGTGGAATTCGTCTGATAGCTCAGCCCGTAATACGCATCACGCTCATTTTTCAAGCCTCCAATGCCTGCATCGCCATACCACAATAAAGAACTCCAAGCTTCACAAGTCGCGTAGCCAAGTTCGCTCGTGCAGTAGCTATAGATATCGTCATAATCCAAATAGTAGAACGTGTTATCGATACCAAAGGGGACCTCCTCTTTAAAGGAAAAACCTGGTTCTGCATTTTGAGCTTCCCCTGCGAATGCGTAGTCGGTGTCACCACAACTGGTACTAAAGCAATCCGTTGTACCAAGCTCTGGTTCAACTGCGACCCCATACACCGATTCCGTTTCTACTGGTGATTCCTCCAAAACCACCCTATAAAGCGCAGCGTTACTATAAGAAGCAACCAACAACGTAGAAGAGACAACGACTGATTTTTTTACCATTGCCTTCATTCTACGGCTCCTAAAAAATAATCCATTTCAATACCAACGATAGCTTTCTGCCTTTATTGCTAAAGGCATTAAATTCATGAGTTCAATAGTGGACTAGGATAAAAATAGAAAATGTGGAAACTATGTAGAAACAATGGAGGTTTAAACAACCTGACTTGATGAGCTGATGAACTGATGCCCTATTAAAGTTAAACGCTAACTTTCATCTCCTAGATTTATCCATTTTCTCTGCTAATTTGATCGCTAACCTATTTGCGTCAAAGAAATACACTTATATTTGGTTACGAATAGGAATTAAATTATGAAAAAAATCACGACAGCATTACTTTTACTGACATCGACATTCGCGCTTCAAGCGTGTGCTGAAAGCCGTGAAGGTCCAAGAGAAATGCCAAGTTTTGAAGAAATGGATGCAAACGGTGATGGCGAGTTACAATTAGAAGAGCTCAGAGGTCCACTCGCCGATGACTTTGATAAACTAGACGCAGATGGAAGCGGTGGTCTATCGGAAGAGGAAGTTCCGCCACCACCACCAAGACGTCAATAATGGTTAGAGGGTTATCCTAAAATAGTGATAATTCAATGCGAGCTGATGGGGTATAGCACCCTGTCAGCTCGCTATTCATTTCTAACAAAAGAGTGCTTATACATGGCCTAAGATGAATAAAGAAATCAATGTCCATATTTCCCACACGATCGAGGGCTAATATTGGTTTATCTCATTTTATTGTCTTAACTCACTCTATCGTCTTAATTCACTTTAATTTCTGGAGAGAACGTGCGCATATCAATTTTCACCAAACTGTTTGTTTCAATACTAATGGTGTGCGTGACCATGCTCTTTGTACTGACCTATTTTATTAACTCCAGTTTTCAAAGAGGGCTCCAAGATTTCACAAATAATAATGAGATTGCCCTAGCTCAAGAACTCGCCAATAACTTAAAGCAATATTACTCACCTTCCGAACAGTGGAGGCGGCTAGAGCGTGAACCACATTTAATCGCCAGTAGCATTGGCGGCCCCTCACGACCACATCCTCGTGACAGACACCCATCGCCACCACCATTAAGAGAGCCGGAAGCGCCAGGCCTTCAACCTATTTGGCAACGACTCAACATTTTAGATCAAGACGGGCGAGCCATAATTGGACCGCCTGAAAACCTACATCACCTTGAAGATGGTCAGCATCAAGCGCTAGTCGAAATAACACTGGATGATCAAGTTATTGGGTATATCTCTATCGTCCAGATGGATAAAATATCAGGGCCTTTAGCAGAAAGCTTTTTCAAACAACAAACGACGCATGTAAGCACTATCGCATCGATTACCGTGTTACTTTCATTCCTTATCTCTTTGTTTCTTGTTAGGCGATTTTTGAAACCATTGCGTGCTTTGTCGAAAGGTGCCAAATCTATCGAAAATGGCGATCTCGATTTCTACATTAAAAAAAGCGGCAATGATGAATTGTCTGATCTCATCGGAATATTCAACGGTGTTGTCGAGACACTAAGAAAACAGAAAACACTTAGAGAACAGTGGTTATCAGATATTTCACATGAACTTAGAACGCCTATCACCGTGCTTAGAAGTGAACTAGAGGCGCTACAAGACGGTATTCGATCACCTGAACCAAAATACATCGACTCGTTACATCAACAAATCATCACGTTGGGTCAACTCGTTGAGGATCTTCACCAACTCTCCCTGTATGACATCGGATTTAACCTCAATGTTAAAAACAACGTTGATATACATAAACTGATTGATTCTGTGATCGTTCAAAACTCGATCCGTTTAGAACAAAAAAACATCACATTAACAAAGCACTATGACCATTCAGCCCCACTGTTTACCTCGTGTGATGAGAGATTACTGACACAACTGTTTGTGAATCTGTTGGAAAATAGCGCACGATACACTAGCGATAATGGGCATGTATCGATAGATGTTACCGACATTAGTGATAGTATTATTATCAACGTTGAAGACAGTGATCCAGGTGTACCTGATGCATCACTTCCACGTTTATTTGAGAGGCTTTACCGCGTTGATAAATCGCGCAGTCGCTCAAGTGGCGGTTCTGGACTTGGCTTATCTATCTGTAAAAATATCGTTGAAGCGCACCAAGGACACATTACTGCCGACCACTCAGAATTGGGTGGACTACGAATCATCATAGCGTTACCAAAGGAAATAAAATCGTGATTTTAGTCGTCGAAGATGAGCCTGCATTAGCAAGTGTACTGTGTGAGTACTTAGAGCACTCTGGCCTTGAAAGTCATCATATTATCGATGGTAACCTTGTCATTGACTGGGTAAAGCAAGCATCGCCTAAACTCATTATTCTCGACCTCATGCTACCCAATAGAGACGGGTTGGATATTTATCGAGAGCTGAGAACGTTCAGTGACATCCCAGTGGTTATGGCGACAGCCAAGGTCGAAGAGATCGATCGACTCGTTGGGCTTGAATTGGGTGCAGATGATTATATATGTAAGCCGTACAGCCCGAGAGAAGTAGTCGTGAGGGTGAAAAATATTTTGCGCCGTTCCAACAAGTCCCAAGCCACGTCAACAACGAACGCCATTGATATTGATGAATTGAGTATGACCGCCGTCCTATGTGGTATTAAGCTAAGTTTAACGCCAGCTGAGTTTCGGCTTTTGCACCTTCTTTATCAAAATGTTGGCCGCATTTATAGTCGCGATCAATTGATTGATAAAATCTACGACGATAGAAGAGTGGTCAGTGATCGCACTATCGATAGCCATATTAAAAACTTACGCAAAAAAATGGTCTCGATAAATGAAAAATGTGACTACATCAAATCCATTTACGGGATAGGTTACAAACTAGAAATAGAATAATACGAATCAAAAAGCCGCTGTAGTCAGCGGCTTGATAAGTTCTAAAACGAAGCTAATTCGAATATAGGATTCACGTTAATCCCAGTTTAAAATCGACCAATTCGGTTGATCAGCCAGTGCTTTCAAACGCGGGCATGGGTTTACTAGGTAAGCAAAATCAGCGTGTTCACACAAAGGTAAGTCGTTGATTGAATCCGTATAAAAGTGAATGTCTGAGTAGTTAGTTTCTTGATTGTCTAACCACTCTTTTAAACGGGTGACTTTACCTTCACGGTAGCTTGGCACACCTGATATTTGAGAAGTAAAACGGCCTTGGTTTTCAATCAAATCAATACCGAGTGCATTCTCGATACCAATCTTGCGACCCACAGCTTCCACCAAGAAAGTCACGCTGGCAGAGATGATCAACATGTCGATATCATCATTCTCAAGCTGCTCAATCAAAGGTTTCGACTGCTTGAACTGTCTAGGCAAAATATGCTGTTCAACACACTCTTCCACCAATGCGGTGACTTGCTCTGTTGGCATATCGGCCAAAGGCTGCATGGAAAACGTGAGGTAATCTTCCATGTTCAGTTTGCCTTCCGAATACAAGCCCATTAAGCGCTTATCTTCTTCAATAAAGTTGGGCGCTGTGGCAATGCCCTTTTCAACCAAGAACTCATTCCAGAGCATCGCTGCATCGGCATTGATCAGCGTTTCATCCATATCAAATACATACAAAGGTTTGAACATCTTAGGCTCTCACAGGTTGAATTTCGTTAAGGTTAAACAGGAGTTCAAGTTGGCTGCCATTTGCCAACAGTCGTTCAGAGGAACGGTTAAGTAGGTCGACCGTTAATTCGCACTCATCAACGTCCACTTGGTAGCGAATCACGTTACCCAAGAGCTGGTGGTTACGAATGGTGCCCGTTTTCGGCGCGGAGATATGCTCGCCATACTGTCGACCTTGCTCCTTAACATAGATAGATTCAGGTCGAATCGCCACTTTCCATTCGGTTTCAATATTGAACAACTGCTTAGCCTTATTTGCTTGCACCAGATTGTAGTGCCCCATGAACCCTGCCACGAACTCATTGGCAGGTTGAGTGTAGATCTCTTCAGGCGTACCGGCTTGGACGATCTCGCCTTTGTTCATCAGGAAGATACGGTCAGACATGATCATCGCTTCTTCCTGATCGTGGGTCACGAAGATCGTGGTCAGGTTCATCTCTTTTTGAATATCTCGGATCTGTTGGCGAAGGTGTTTACGGATCTTCGCATCCAACGCAGAAAGCGGCTCATCCAACAACAAAATACGCGGCTTCACCACCAAAGCTCTTGCCAAGGCCACACGTTGGCGCTGACCGCCCGATAACTGATGCGGGTAGAACTTCTCTTTGCCCGTTAAGTCCACCAGCCCAATCACTTTCGCCACTTCACGCTTAATCTCATCAGCAGCAAGCTTTTTCATTTTCAGGCCAAAGGCAATATTTCCTTCAACCGTCATGTTCGGGAACAGCGCATAAGATTGAAACACCATGCCGATACCACGCTGTTGCGGCACTTGGTGGGTGATCTCTTCGCCGTTCACCCAGATCTCGCCACCATCGACAGGATTCAGGCCAGCCAAGCTGCGCAGCAGAGTCGATTTGCCACAGCCACTTGGGCCAAGCAGAGTAATGAATTCACCCTTCTCGATGGAAAATTGAATGTCTTCAAACACTGTATTGTCACCAAAGCTCTTAGTGAGGTTTTTCGCATTTACATAGCTCATTATTTTGTTCCCTGGCTGAAACGACTTGCCAACCAAGTCAGTAAGAAAATAAACAGGAAGTACGTCATCACAAGGGCTGACGTGAAGTGACCACTGGTTTGACGCATGTTGTATAGGTAGATTTGCAGTGTCTCGTAGCGTGTTCCCACCAAGATGTTGGCGAACACGAACTCGCCTAATAGGAACGAAAACGATAAGAACAGCGACACCATTAAGCCTTTCTTAAGGTTTGGCAGAATAATCAATAAGAACGCCTTGGTGGTGCTTGCGCCGAGCAGGTGTGCTGCGTCCATCAAGTCATGCAAGTTAATCGCTTCAAAGCTGTTGGCAATCGCGCGATACATGAATGGCAACGCGATGGTGAAGTAGGTGCCAATCAAAATCCACGGCGTGCCTATCAGTGAGATTTCACTGTCTGCATACAATTGAAGTAAACCAACCGATGACACTACTGGCGGTACTGCGAACGGCAATAAAATCAGGATATTCATCACCTTGTCGAGTTTCGGGAAATAGTAAAACACCACGAAAATCGCAGGTAAGACCAACACCACACTCAATGACAGTGCCGCCACGCAGATAAACAGTGAACGACCAAAGGCTTGCAAGAAGCGAGGATCGGTCAGCAGGTTGATGTACCAATCTAACGTGAAGCCATCCGGCAGGATCGTTGCGCCCCATCGAGAAGAGATCGAGTAGATAAAGGTCGCTAAGATCGGGATCATCATGATGCCGACAATCGAATAGACAACCGTTTTATGAAAGCGAGTATTTACGGTGTTCATTACTTTCTCTTCCCTGCGTAGCTTTTACTGATCAGCCATTGGTTAATCACTGTGATGAAGGCCAGCATCGCCATCAGAATCACGGAAATTGCAGCGGCTAGGTTTGGCTCTAGGAACAAGTCGCCCGATACTAAGCTCGCGATTCGAATCGTAATCACGTTGTAGTTGCCCGAGGTCAACGCATACACACTCGCATAGGCGCCAATCGCATTAGCAATCAAGATGATGAAGGTGCCGAACAAAGCCGGAGATAACACAGGCAGCGCGATTTTGGTCCAGTATTGCCAAGTTTTCGCGCCAAGCAGTGCCGAAGCTGCTTGCCAGTCGTCACTCAGAGCATCAAACGCTGGATAGAGCAACAACACCGCCAATGGGATCTGGAAGTAGATGTAAATCGCCAGCAAGCCCCACTTGCCGTAAAGGTCGAAATCACCCAGCAATCCATACTGCTTGAGCAATAAGGTAATCGCACCATTGGTGCCCAAGATGATGATGAATGCGAACGACAGAGGCACACCAGAGAAGTTGCTGCTCATATTGGTGAAGGCAATCACCGCATCACGGATTTTAGAATCAACACGGCGCAATGAAGAGACCAACAGAGTCGCGATTGCCAAGCCAACAATGCTCGACCAAATCGACAACCATAAACTGTTGCCAAAAGCCTGCATCATGAAGGCAGAATCGAAGACTTCAGAATAGTTTTCTAGAGAGAGCTCATCGTCATAGAAGAAGCTGTTGATCAGCACCCAAACCATAGGTGCCAGTTGGAACAGGTAGAAGAACAGCGCGAAAGGCGCAAGCCACAAAGCGGGCTTGAAGCGTTGAAACAAAGATTTGGTTTTGGGTTTAAGCGCAGAGCCATCGCTCTGCATGATTACAGAACTGCTCATAAGGCCAACAATTCCTGAGTGTAATATTTATCGTGTTCAAGGTTGAGTAACTGACAGACGCTGCCGCAGATATCGGTCTGTTTCACTGAACAGGCTTGGTGTGTGAACTTATCGCCAATCACAAAGAATGGCACTTCACGCTCTTCAGGCAGAATGCCACCGTGAGACAAGTCATTGTTCATGCCGTGGTCACTGGTGATGATCACTTGATAACCATCGTCTACCCATTTCTCAAGATAGTTTGATAGGTAAATATCCGCGCCACGAGCACTATTACGGTACTGGCGAGAATCCAGCCCATGCTTGTGTCCCATGTCGTCAATGTTCATTGGGTGAATCAGTAAAAAATCAGGCTGATGAGTCACGCGCAAGTGCTCTGCATCCAAGAACAAGGCTTCATCTGGGTAGTGGTCCCAATGGTAGAAACAGCCGTGTTGAATGTTCATGCTTTCATCGTTGGTAAAACGGTCACGCACAGCGTCAAACGGCGCTCGGTTATACAGCTCACTCACCCAATGATATGCCGCAGCAGCCGTCACTTTGCCCTGCGATTTAGCCAAGCTAAAGATCGACTCGTGATTCGATAAACGCACGATTTGGTTGTTAACGATGCCACTCTCGACAGGGCGAACCCCAGTTAAAATGCACTCATACAGCGGGCGTGACATAGATGGCAGCTCACATTGCACAGGGTAAAGCGTGGCGCGCAGTTTGTTTTTTTGCGTGCTCTGCGAAGTGCTCTGTTTTGTCTGCAAATTGCTTAGTTCTAGAAGGCCGTTCAGGTAGCCCATGCAATCACGGGCTACCTGATAGTTCAGTCCATCTAGAACAACAAGGATAACCTTATTGCTCATGGTCTATTCTCTATTGCTTGTTTCTATAAGCCACCCGTACAGGTGGCGTGTTAAGCGGGGTTATTGCTGGTGAATCAATACGCTTTCTTGCCATTGACGTGGCAGGCGGCGTGCTGATTTTTCCCATGCTGAGAAGTCAGATACTGGGTGCACGTTGCTGTATTCATCGTTCGAGATCAGCTTGTCTTGTACTGATTTAGGCAACGTAACGTTGCTACGGATTGGACGTGCGTAACCTTCTGCCAGGTTGATTTGGCCTTGGTCGCTGAAGATGTATTCACGAGCCAACTTCGCCGCATTCGGGTTTTGTGCGTATTTGTTGATGATGGTGGTGTAACCAGAGATCACTGAGCCATCTTGTGGAATGCTTACCGTAAAGCGCTCACGGTCGATCTTGTCGCGGTAGTTCAATGCGTTGAAGTCCCACATGATCGCGACTTCCACTTCGCCTTTTTCAAGGTTCGCAATGCTTGGATCTGTGTAAGATAGACGGCCTTGCTTCGCTAGTTCACCAAAGAATTTAATCGCTGGTTTTAGGTTCGACTCATCACCACCGTTAGCAAATGCAGCCGCTAGAATCGCGTTGTTTGCTTGTGCTGCTACGCCTACGTCACCAACAGTGACTTTGTAGTCGCCTTCTAGTAGGTCACTCCAAGATTTTGGGGCATCTTCAACAAGGTTATTGTTTGAAATGAACGAGATAGTACCTGTGTAAGCCAGAGCCCAGTGACCATCTTTGTCTTTCGCCCAATCTGGAATGTCATCCCAAGTCGTTGGCTTGTATGGCTGCGTTACGTCTTTCTGCACAGCGACACGTGCAAAGGCGAAACCAACATCACCGATATCTGCAGTTGCGTTTCTTTTCTCTGCTTCAAATTTCGAGATCTCTTGAGCCGAGCTCATGTCTGTATCCTGATGCTTCAAACCGTAGTTTGCTTTCAGATCAGTCCATGTGCCTTTCCAGTTTGCCCAACTGTCTGGCATACCTACACTGTAAACCGCACCCTCTTTTTGAGCGGCTTCAATCAGTGACTCAAGATCAGCATCCTTCGCCATCGCTGGCATTGAAAGTGTTGCCGTTATTAGCGTTGCGCCGATTAATTTTGCAGGTGAACCAATCAGTTTGGCTGGCGATACAGTTGAACGGCTAAGCAAAGTTTTCATTGTCTCTATCCCTCTGGACTAGGTCAGTAAGTTCGTTTTGTATGCTATCGCCAGAGTGTGACGCTTTCGCGCAACTTATTTGACAGTTAGGGTGCATTTTCGTGGCAGTTATATTTCACTCATATGACAGTAAGCCTTTGTTTAATGTCACATTCCTGTTAACTCCATGGTTTACCTTATTGAGCATACGAACTTATGGACTAGATCAGTAATGAGAACATTGGCTACAGCGCAATCAGGGACACAGCTAGGCAGAATTAAGGCGAGCATTAGAGAGCAGCTTCAATCAGGCATCTTCACCGAAGGGCAAAAACTGCCATCCGAAAGAGAGCTCAGCGAGCTGTT
Source organism: Vibrio sp. 10N.286.48.C11 (assembly GCF_041469805.1). Classification (NCBI taxonomy): domain Bacteria; kingdom Pseudomonadati; phylum Pseudomonadota; class Gammaproteobacteria; order Vibrionales; family Vibrionaceae; genus Vibrio; species Vibrio sp. 10N.286.48.C11. Next base: position 15,618 of record NZ_JBFRLK010000032.1, read on the forward strand.
TTCAACCACACGAATTACGCTCAAAGATGCGTTGGTCTCATTAGAAACCGAAGGTTTGATATACCGAGAAGAGCGCCGAGGCTGGTATGTGTCACCCGAACGTGTTCGCTATAACCCATTATCACGTTCTCACTTTCATCAAATGATTCGTGAACAACACCGCATAGCAGAAACCAGACTGCTCAGCACCCGTACAGAGATGGCGACAGGCGATTACGCCAAAGCATTAGAGATAGAGCAGATAACGCCAATACACGTGATTGAGCGCTTGCGTTTTATTGATGGTAGAGCAGTGCTGTTTGTTGAAAATGTACTGAAAGCGCCCTTATTTGATGGTGTCTTGTCGGAAAACCTCACCATGTCACTAACAGGCATCTACCGAGAAAAATACGGCTACGAGACCCAACGCTCGCGCTTTGATGTGATTCCCACTTCTGCCCCTGCTCATGTCGCCAAGGCGCTGAATTTGGCAGAGGGACAGCCTGTTTTGAAGATCTGCCGAGTGAACTACAAGCAAGATGGCGAGTTGATGGACTGCGAACTGGAGTACTGGCGACCAGACTCTGTAGTCATTCATATTGACAGTATTGGTTAGCGCCACATGACCATTTGCCTAGATTTAGGTTTAGGAAGAAAAAGCTAACATACAAAAACTCCGACAAATTCTGTCGGAGTTTTTTAACGGTCGAACCTTGAAGCTGTGCAAGCTATCTAACTCATGAATCAAGCTTGAGGAACTGTCTTACCCTTGATGAATCTGGGTTAGTGAAAAACTTCTCTGGGTTGGATTTTTCAATCAAGATGCCCTTCTCAAGAAACACCACCTGATCCGACACCTGACGCGCAAACTCCATCTCATGTGTCACAACTACCATGGTGTAGCCCTCTTGCGACAATTTCTTCATCACCAATAACACCTCTTCGACCAATTCCGGGTCGAGTGCTGACGTTGGTTCATCAAACAGCAACACATCCGGCTCCATCGCGAGCGCTCTGGCAATAGCGACACGTTGCTTTTGCCCACCCGATAACATGCTTGGGTAGTTCTCTAGTTTGTGCGACATCCCAACCTTATCTAGCTGCTTACGAGCCATTTCCTCTGCGTCTGATTTCGCTATCTTCTTAACGTGAACGAGCGCTTCCATGACGTTTTGCAACACGGTTAGATGTGGCCACAAGTTGAAGCTTTGGAAAACCATACCAAGGCGCTCTCTGAGTTTCGCCAGCTCTTTATATTTGAGTGGTTTACCCGTTTCAGAGTTGATACCAATACGCTCATCACCCATAAAAATCGTGCCGCGCTCTGGCTGTTCTAGCCAATTCATGCAACGTAATAGCGTCGATTTCCCCGACCCAGACGAACCGAGAATACTCACCACATCGCCTTTGTTGATATTGAGGTTGATGTCTCGCAGTACTTCGATGCCATCAAACTGTTTCGACAGGTTTTCAACCTTGATGATCGTCTCACGCTCTTCCAATAATGGCTCGCACTCAATCACTTCCAAACTCACGCTAGAAGAAGGGTTAATCGGTGCTTCCGTTTCAATAATCTCTGATTGTTTAAGCATGGCTAAGCCCTCTAAGTTCAACTTTGGTTTGGATTCGTTTGGTGATGGTTTCAAGTGCAATACTCACAGCCCAGTAGAGCGCGATAGCAATGATGAACGCATTCAATGGGATGAAGTAGGTCGATTGAATGCTGTTGGCTGCCGCGGTAATTTCTGCGACGGTAATGATGCTAAGAAACGCAGTGTCTTTTAAGCAGATGATGAGTTGGTTCGTGATCAGTGGAACCGACTTAAACAACACATTTGGGGTAATAACTCGGGTAAATGTTTTGAGTTTAGAAAAGCCATAAGCGTGCGCCGCTTCGATGTAACCTGGCTCTAATCCTTTACGAACACCTCGGAAAATCTCACAAAAATAGGTACCGTGATAGAGACTTAGCGCGATGATTCCCGCTGTAATCGCATCGAGTCGAATACCAACCTGCGGCAACCCGTAATAGAGCAGGTACGCTAAGATAAGAAACGGCAAGGTGCGCATCATGCCTATCAAACTATTGATGGTGTACTTCACACCAAGTTTTGAGTTTTCGAGGCAATACAACAAACCGATGCCAATGATGAAACTCAAGATTGAAGACGAAACAAAAAGATAAAATGTGGTCACAAACCCTGAAGCAAACAGCTCTTTTTGTTGCCAGATAATATTCCATTCTTCCATATTTACTCCTTAAACTTACCCGCTCAATAACGCATCACAAGCAGGTAAATGGTGTTTCTGACCAAGTAGCCATGACGGCTAAACTGTGGTTGTTGTTGATAGCTGTGACTGAGGTAGATTACTGATAGCCACACTTACTACTGCAGATAAGTGGCTCGGTTTTCAGCCACAGCTTGCAACTTCACCAACACGCCAATAATCAACATGTAAATGGCACCGGCACATAGAATCGGCCCAAGTGGTTCATAGGTAACCGCAGAGATTCGATTGGTGACACGAGTTAGGTCGACGATGCCGATCACCGCAATCGCTGGGCTGCCTTTGATTAAGAACGACATCTCATTGACTAGCGCTGGTAGGCTCATGATCACCATTTGCGGGAACATGATGCGGCGAAAATAAGTGATACGTCTCATACCAATGGCTTCTGCCGCTTCCATTTGTCCTTTTGAAAAGTTAAGAAAGGCATTGCGCCAAATCTCTGCATTGAATGCCGATGTATTGAGTGTGAGAGCTAAAATAGCAGAAACGTGTTTATCTAAATTGATGCCAAATGACGGAAAAGAAAGGAAAATAAACAGAGCCAGTGTCACCAAAGGCGTTGCTCGTGCCCAGCTGACATAGATACCCAACATTTGATCCACAAACGGGATTTTCATCATTCTAACTAAGGCAATCATTAGGCCGATGACGACACCTAATACAATCGATACTGCCGATATCCATGCCGTTGCCCACGCGCCCTGTAGCAACTGTTCCCAAGCGTAATAATCCATAAACGACCTCTTTGATCAGCGACTTCTTTCGATAGATTGTGCGCCAATGACTCATGGGTTAAACCGCTTTGAACCCAATGGCATGGACACAAACAGCCGCTAACTGTTTGTGTCGGCGCATGCTTATTCATCTATTGAACGGCTGTTAGCTTGCGATACTGCTCAACGGAAGTGATGGCTTCTGAAGGGAGTTGGTCGAACGATTCACCGAACCACTTCTTCTGCAACTCTGCCATTTTTCCTGTTTGCTCAAGGTGTAGGAAGAATTCCGTTAGGTAAGCCAAAAGCTCAGGATTATCTTTAGGAACTGGCCAGCTAACGAAACCTGGGCCAGAGACTGCTTCGCCTTTTTTGAATACCTTTGACTTCGACTTCACTACCTCGTTAACTGAAACCACACTGTTGATCACATAGTCTATTCGGCCGATTGCCAAGTCGGAATACGCTTCTGGGTAGGATTGATACTGCACCACTTTACCCAAAGATTTGCCTTGTGCTTCGAGCATCACTTCGAGCTCTGGAAGCCTTTCTAGCAAAGCACTGCCCGCTTGTAAGCCCACTGTTTTTCCATCTAAATCGGCTACCGTATTAATATCTTCCGCGTCAGCTCTGGTTAAGAAGTAATGCTGCGCTGAAGCGATAGGTGGAGTGAAATCAAAGGCCTTCAAGCGAGCATCGGTAATGATCGCGCCAGTTAACGCCACATCATATTGACCCGCAGATACCGAAGCGAGTAGTCCTGTCCAAGGTAAGATCTCTTGTTCGATATCGAACTTCGAATATTCACGTAACTCATCAAGCAAATCTTTGTTAATCCCCGCAGGCTTACCGCGGTCGATATAGTTGAATGGAGAGTAGTTGTCTTCTGTCGCCACTTTCATGAAGCCTTGCTTTTCGATGGCTGCAAGCTCCGATGCTTGTGCGACTCCAAAACAACCCAGTACAACTGTCGCTGCCGCTGTTGAAACCCATGCCTTCATCGTCATTCCCTGTTTCATACGCTTTCCTTATCGAGATTATTTGCCTGCCTTTACTTTATGAACGGAATGCATCGGAGACGTAGAGCCAATTTAATTTTCAGGTTGGGACAGAACGATTTTCTAGTTTGGGACAACGTAATTTTCGGGGTTGAGAGAGAGCAAAACACACTCTTAAAACATCAATATGAACTCTGGCGCATTTCTTGCTCTTTTATACAAATTGGACTGAGGTTCACTGAGAATAAGGACTGTATCTAATGGCGATAAATCACAATTGTTTCATCGAGTTTGATTCCAAAAGAAGCCTGCAAGAACAAGTACGTAGCTATTTGGTGACGGCGATATTGAATGGTATTTTTCCGGCTGAACAAGCGCTTCCGTCTTGTCGTAAGCTGTCTAGCCAATTGGGTGTTTCACGCAATACTGTCTCGTTGGTGTACGACAGTTTGCTCGACGATGGCTACCTCATCAGTAAGCCTCGCAGTGGTTATTACCTTTCAGAAAAGTATGAAAACCCGAGTGATACTATCGACGCGAGTTTGGATCATTTTGAATCAGCCGACAGCGACAATGCACCGGATTGGAGCAAACGCGTTAAGCTGCAATTGGGCCAATACCCACGCATCGTCAAACCCTCGCATTGGAGTTGTTACCAATACCCATTTATTTTTGGCCAACCCTCTATCAATGACTTCCCATTAGCTCAATGGCGAGAAGCGACAAGAAAGGTCACCTCAGACCCACATGATCACCGCTGGCTTTGCGACAAGGTCGATAAAGACGTCGACATGCTGGTCGAACAGATACGCACAAGGGTGCTCCCACAGCGCGGTATTCATGCCCAAAGTGATGAGATCCTCATAACCTTAGGTTCGCAGAATGCGCTGTATTTGATTTCGACTTTGCTCATGAACCATCAGAGTCGAGTCGGAGTCGAGAACCCCGGCTACAAAGAAGCGAATCACATCTTCAATCTCTCTGGCGCGCAGTTACACCCGCATCAAGTGGATGAACAAGGATTGAGATTCAATGAGCACTCTTCACTGTGTGATCACTTCTATGTCACGCCTAGCCATCAAGCTCCAACCGGCGTCACCATGAGTGATGAGCGTCGAACTCAGTTACTTGAAATGGCCAAAGCCAATGACGCGGTAATTATCGAAGATGACTATGACGCCGAGTGCAACGTGGAGTGGAATCCTAAACCCGCGCTAAAAGCCAATGACAAGGAAGGGAGAGTCATCTACGTCAGCAGCTTCTCTAAGCTACTGGCACCCGGCTTGAGGTTAGGCTACATCGTGGCACCTGAAGAGTTAATCTACGATCTTAGAATACTGCGTCGCTTGATGTACCGACATGCGCCAAGCCGTGTTCAGATGGAAGTAGCGCACTTTATTGAACAAGGCTACTACGACAGCTTTGTGAGGCGCTTTAGAGAAAACACTCGCCAGCGCTGGAAGCTGATCAACGATGCTGTCTTGAAGTACTTACCTGACTGCAAGCGACTGGCTCAAAGCGAGCTGGCCAACTCTCTGTGGCTACAAACGCCCAGCCACATCAATAGCCAGCGCTTAGCGTCACGAGCCGCCCAAAAGGGCATATTGATTGAGACAGGCTATTCACACTTTATGACGAATACCGAAACGGAATCGGGCTGTGAAGCATTGTCAGAATATGACCCCAATTCCTATTTTCGATTGGGCTTTCACGCCATCGACAAAGATCTGATCGCACCCGGTATCAAAGAGCTGTCAGAGGTGATGAAGATCTAGCATCACTTAAGAGCAGTTTGACCAGACTGATTTAGTGAAAGAACGACAAAAGAGCATCAATCGATGCTCTTTTGTCGTTTCTGAAGGTTAGGTTTGGCACGTTGAAAAGAACGGGGAATTCTTTGTCAAAGTGCCTTGGTTGCTGTGCTGGCTATCTTATTGGAGACTTAAGAAGCGAGTTCAAACAACACTTCATCAATGATCTTAACGCCTTTCTTTATATCGCTTGGCTGAATAACCAAAGGTGGCGCAACGTGAATGCGGTTATTCACAATGAAGGTCAACAGGCCTCGCTTGGTCAATTGCGCTTTCAATTGCCCCATTTTTTCATTGCTTAAAGGTGTTTTACTTTCACGATCTTCCACCAGCTCAACCGCCCAGAACATCCCTTTACCGCGCACATCACCAATCATAGGGTGCAACTCTTGAAGGCTCAGTAGGAGCGGCCCTAGAACGCTGTTACCGACGTTATCAGCATGTGTGACAATGCCCTCTTGCTCCATCACATCGAGCGTTGCAACGATAGAAGCCATCGCCAAAGGGTGACCAGAGTACGTTAAGCCGCCCATAAAGAAGTTTGACTTAAAGTGCTCAACGATCGGTTCGCTGACCACCACGCCACCAGCCGGCACATAACCCGAGTTCACCCCTTTCGCGAAAGTAATCAGATCCGGCACTACATTAAAGTGCTCAAACGCAAACCACTTACCCGTGCGACCAAAGCCGACCATGACTTCATCGAATATCAACTGAATGCCATGTTTGGTTGCCAGCTCACGCACGCCGATAAGGTAATCTTTGGGCGGAATGAGAAAACCAGCCGTTCCCGGAATCGTCTCTAGGATAATCGCCGCAATCGCCGTTGGTCCTTCGCATTCAATCACTCGCTCTAAATGCTGCAGGGCACGCTCACTCTCTTCTGCCTCAGTCGCCGCGTTGAATTCGCTTCGATAGAGAAATGGATTGAAGAAGTGAACGTGCCCACGGCTATACTCGTTTGGAATTCGACGAAAATCCCCCGTCGCAGCAATAGCAGTACCTGTATTGCCATGGTAAGAACGGTAAGCAGATAGCACCTTGTCGCGCCCTGTGAATTGTCGCGCCATGCGAATCGCATTTTCGTTGGCATCTGCCCCTGCATTGGTAAAGAACACCTTCTTAAACGAGCTTGGCGCTTTCGACAAGATACGCTTAGCCGCCAAACCACGAGTGAGGTTGGCGGTCGCAGGGGCAACGGTCACTAATGAATCAGCCTGATCTTTAATCGCTTTGATCACTTGTGGATGCTGATGACCAATGTTGGTGTTAACCAGTTGGCTACTAAAATCAAGGTATTCTTTACCTTCGTAGTCCCACATTTTGCATCCTTGCCCACCCGCAATGGCGATAGGCTCCGCTGCTTCTTGAATCGACCAAGAATGAAATACGCTCTTGTCGAGGTCGATAATATCTTGGTTCACAAGCTGTTCTGTTGATACTTCCATTTCATCGTCTCCATTAACAACACTAGATTCACAGCCGCTCGTGCTTGGCTCGTCTTCGAGAATGAAAGACACAAAACACGACATTGAAAAGGCTGCGCTATCGGATGGAATAATCTTCATCCCAAACAGGGCGGAGGTCATAGTGTCAGTTTCAACAAAACATTGGGCCAGTACATCAGCCCAAGTCTCATCCCCGATCCAACAAACAGCCTGACCCAATCCAATCGTCGATCTGGCTCTATTCAAAACTCTTAGGTGTGAATAGATTGAAAGGCAGACGAGACAGGTCTCATCGAACGCTAATTAACGCAGCAGCAATATCAAAAGCAAAGAGGTGAGCAAGAGTGGAATTAGGATTAGCGATGACATTGATTCTGTTTGCAGGAGTAGTTCGAGGCTATTCAGGATTTGGGTTTGCGATTATCGTAGCGCTTTCCCTCAGCTTTATTGTTCCACCATTGCAAGCGGTAACCATCGCTATCTTGTTGGACTTTTTAAGTGCCTTTCCTCTGCTCAAGCGAAGTAAAACCACCATCAATATCCGGCTTATTGCGCCGCTGTGTATTGGCATGTTGGTTGCGGTGCCTTTCTCGCTGTATTTCATTAGCACGATATCGGAATCAGGCTTGAAGGCCTTTATCGCGATGATGTCTTTGGTCGCTGGCACGCTGATTATTTTGGACTTACGCCTCACTTGGTTGCACCAACGACACGCGTTTTGGGCGGGAGCCATTTCGGGGTTTAGCATGACCACCGCTTCTTCAGGAGGTCCGCCATTAGTGACGTATTTGATGAACCTGACCATTAAAACCAGTGAACAGAGAGCCACCGCGATTGTGTTTTTTCTGCTGAGTTCAGCGATTTCACTGACCGGCTTCATATGGATTGGCGCATTTAACCAAGAATCGTTCATCACAGGTTTATGGCTATTACCGGCAGCTTTGATTGGCAATGTACTGGGGCAAAAACTGTATCTATCAGTACCGAACTTGTCTGCAAAAACAACGACCGCGCCGATTTTGATCGGCATGGCACTACTTATGTTAATTTCAAATTAGAAGGATGTATTTATGGATAAGATAGCGTTCATTACAGGGGCAACCTCTGGTTTCGGCAAAGCGGCAGCAAAACGTTTCGCAGAAGATAACTGGTCGTTAGTGCTGTCTGGTCGTCGAATCGAAAGGCTACTCGACCTAAAGGAAGAATTAACGGTGCCTGTGCATGTAATTCAACTCGACGTTCGAGACGCAGACGCCGTAAAACAAGCCATTGATTCATTACCCGCTGAATTTTCATCGATTACCGCATTGGTCAATAATGCTGGGTTAGCTTTGGCACCAGAAGGCGCGCCTGATGTGGACTTGAAAGACTGGCACACTATGATCGATACCAATGTCACAGGCTTGGTTAATGTTACTCATGCGCTGTTGCCTACGTTAATTAAAAAAGGCGCAGGAAGCTCAATCATCAATGTTGGGTCAATCGCCGGACAGTGGCCTTACCCAGGAAGCCATGTGTATGGTGCCAGCAAAGCGTTCGTAAAGCAGTTCAGTTACAACCTACGTTGTGACTTACAAGGCACAGGGGTACGAGTGACTGACCTCTCCCCTGGTATTGCAGAAACGGAATTTACTCTTGTAAGAACTAAAGGTAACCAGACGGCTTCAGACAACCTTTACCAAGGCACTACACCGTTGTCAGCAGAGGATATTGCCGAGCAGATGTTTTATATCGCAACCTTGCCAGATCACATCAACATTAACCGAGTCGAAGTGATGCCGACACGTCAAGCATGGTCTGCGTTCGCAATCGATAGAGATTAAGTTCAAACCGACACATACAAAAAAGGTGGTCTTTTCAGGCCACCTTTATCATTTCTTTCACACGATACTTCAAATATAACCAACGGCATAAAAGACTATGTCTAATTCGCCTCATTACTCTTTTAATGAAAGTAAGATTAGAGATACTCAACTAAACAATTTGCTGCTCATGTTCTTTGTTTGATTCCGTCTCTTTCGACAAGAAACTCGCTACGATCTCTCTCAGTTTGCCTTGGTTAACCGGTTTAGGTAAAAACTCATCCATGCCTACATCGAAGCACAAATGCTTGTCTCGCTGCACGACGTTGGCCGTCAGCGCAATGATTGGAATATGCTTTGCAGCCCCTTCTTCGAGCGCTCGGATCTGCTTGGTCGCTTCGAAGCCATCGAGAACCGGCATCTGACAATCCATAAAAATCATCTCGTATTCGTTGGCTTTGAATTTCTCGACACCAATTTCACCGTTGTCGGCAATATCAACCTCAAAGCCAAGCTTCTTGAGCATCATCTTGGCGACTTGTTGGTTTACTCGCGAGTCTTCAACAACTAAAACTGTACCACTAAATTCTCCGGCAACTGCGACAGGTTTTGACTCTGCTTGAATTGGAGCTTGTTTATCGGCTGGTGTGGCGTTTACAGAGACAATGGGAGCATCTTTAACAACCGCTGCAGGTTTACTTAACGGCACAGGTTCATTGTCTTTAAACGCAACCTCTCCTCTGTTCGGATAGGTAAAGACTGAAGTATCAGCCGCTCTCGCGAGTACCTCACTGATGGTCCATTTAAGCTGATTATCTTGGTAAGGACGCGCAATGTAGGCAACAAAACCGACTTGTTTAGCACGAGCTTCATCTTGCTTTCTAGGGTCAGCAGAGATCATCACTAACTTGGGACACTCGCTACCAAAGCGTTCAACTAAGCTTCTCGCCAGTTGAAAGCCATCAACGGACGGCATTACTTTGTCTATCAGAACGAGATCATAAGGTGATGACTTAGCCACAGACTCTGAAACCAACTCTAACGCTTGGTTTGCCGTTTCACAGCACTCAGACTTAACGCCAAAGGATTGAAGCTGTGTAGACGTTATACGCATGTTCAGCTGGCTATCATCCACAAGCAGAACCGAAACCTTATTGAAATCGATATTGCTTTCATCGGCTTCTAAACACGGGTCAAAGTCAGCCGTAAAATAGAAGGTACTGCCTTTACCTTCAACACTGGTGAGTTCAAGCTTGCTGCCCATCAATGTCACTATCTTCTCGCATATTGTTAGACCAAGCCCTGTGCCTCCATAAATACGTGTGGTACTGCCGTCGGCTTGTTGAAACTTATCGAACACCGATTTCTGTTTGTCTTCTGCAATACCGATACCGCTGTCGACAACCTCGAACCTCACTCTGAGTTTTTGCTCAGGCTCAACCACCTCTTCCAAACGAAGCGAGAGCGTGACGTGGCCATGCTCGGTAAATTTAATCGCGTTGCCTACTAAGTTATTTAGGACTTGTCTTAGTTGAGTACCGTCGCCAATCACCATGGTTGGGATCTTAGGGTCGATCGCTAATTGGAATCGAAGCCCTTTCTGTTCGGCTTTCACTCGAAAGGTTGATTCAACGTCGGCCGCAATGCCCATCATTTTCATCGGCTCTTGCTGAAGCTCTAGTCGCCCCGCTTCGATCTTCGAGTAATCGAGAATGTCGTTGATTAAGTCGAGCAACGTAAGCGAAGAGGTGTTGAGCATGTTGATGTACTCTTTTTGCTCTTTCGGCATATCCATTTCAGAGAGCAAAGACGACAACCCTATAATCCCATTCATTGGTGTACGGATTTCGTGACTCATATTGGCAAGAAATTCACTTTTATTGCGGTTGGCCACCTCAGCAACGTCTTTGGCTTTTTCCAGCTCTTGATATTGTTGACGAATACGTTCTACCGATCGGTTATAGCTACTCTCTAGAGTCGATATCTCATCTTTGTAAGTAGAGTGAGTTGGCGTTATAAAGCGCGGTTTGTTGTCTTCGACCTGTTGTTGGTTGATTTGGGAAGACATAGTCATCAAACGTTTTACGACAAGACGATAGACGATGGTTAAACATACGAGAGACAACAAGAAGATTTTAACGGCTTCGAAGGCGAGCAACAATAACACTCGTTCTTCAAAGTCATCTAGGATCATGCTCAAGTCTGATTGCACCGTGAGCGTCGCCAACGGGAAGTCTGTGCCGCCCATCTGGTGCACCATTTCCCAAGACTGAGAATAAGATTGGCCTTCGGTCTTTTGACCTAACTCTAGAATTTTTTCATCGGGACTTTCGATAAGAAGGTAACTGACCGAAGGGAGGCGAGAGATGCCTTCGGCTTGCACAAACAATTGCTCTCGATCTTCAACCCACAAACTTGCCGTTAAACCAGAAAGGTAGCCAGCCTTGACCTGCTCGATCTGAGAGCTGATAAAAGAAACTCGACTTTGGTACTCTACATACAACCCGAGACCTGTCACTATAACTGTGAATAAGGTACTGATCGCTATTATCATCCCGATCAACTGTCGGGAGAGTCCAACGTAGCGTTTTCCTTTTGTCACCATACACAAATTACCATTATTGTTATCCTAGCAAACTACAATTACTCAACTAGTATAATAGTAGTCATTCATCAAATAACTAGGGAAGGTTATGAAAAAACATCTTATCGTTGCATCCATAGTCAGTTTGTTTTCAAGCAGTTATGCTTCTGCAAGCGAACCTCTTCACTACTACATTATTGCGAGCCAAGCGCAACCTTTTCAAATCGAAACTGACGGGTCATCTCACAGAGGAATTGTTTCAGATATTGTGGAAGCCGTGTTTGATGACAGCCAATATGAGATCAACTACCACACCTACCCTTTTAATCGAATGATCGACAAGCTCGATGCGAGAGAGAATCCAAACTGGGTTACCTATGGCAGCCCTAGTTGGGGGAATATTCAATCTGCGAACCTATCTGAAGACCCGATTTACAATGTAAAACACGTATTACTCAGCAGCGGTAAAAAGCCATTTGAGTTCAATACAATCGATGATCTCGATGGGAAAGCCGTGGTATTGCTGAAAGGATTTGAGTATCCGAACTTGGAACCTTATATCCAACAGGGCAAGCTCAACGAGATTCGAGTAAAAGATTACACTGCTGCGTTTCGTGTCCTGAACCGAGCACCTGGCGACACCGTGTTTGTGGAAATGGAATCACGAATCAAATACAACCTAAACGAACAAAAACTGAGTATTGATGATTACCAGATGCAAGAGTTTGGTTCTGTCATCAATAACTACCCTATCCATTTGGCGTTTGACCCTGAGATGGATCCTAAACTGCAAAGCTTCATCAACCAACGCCTAGATCAAATGAAAGACGATGGACAGCTTGACGACATCGTACAGAGTTACTTATAGCACCAGCGTAACTTAGAACTTAGCAACGGATAGCTTAGTCACGTACGTTAACTCTCGTTGATGCCTGACTCTTTAAAACCGAAAAGGCAGCCCTGCTTCATACTAGATAGCAGGGCGGCCTTTTAAATGCGTCTAAGGGGTAATCATAAGCATGCCGCTATCTGAATCGACGAATCAGTGCGAAGCAATCAAATGCAGTTGCTGAGTGCGAAGCTGGTGACGCACTGCCATCAGAATCTTACCCAAATGGTTCTCGCCGGTTCCATCGCCGCCATCGCCCCAGAAGTGGTCTTTGTGCGAATGTTCTTTGATCACCGAATCTCCGGTATTGGTAAGAAACAGCGCAAACTGTGGATTCTGTCTGAACTTCTCCGTCACAATAAACTGCATCACTTCAACACGAATGTCATACCAATCTTTGCGAACTTGGTCTTCGTAGTCACGACTTAAAGAGAACGCTTCAGCAGGTGTACTGGCTTCCAAAATGGTATTACGTAGCGCTTCGGAGGCAAACTTCATCGCTTGATAATAATGTTCGCTGGTTGCCCAAACTTGATCACCCACCTTGATAGGACAAGCGGCAAAATTTGACAGGTATCCGTTCGGATCTTCGGGTTCGTAAAACAGCACTTCTTTAGCTTGAGCCACAGAATTAGACATAGCCTTCTCCTTACCAACGACATCGCATATTTTTGCTTTAACTTTAAAATTAGTGGCGTTGAATATGACTGTCAAACAACTTAGCTCAAGAGTATGCCATGTGCGTGTTTTTCATCTGAAAAGCGTAATATCAAAAGGGTTAGGCTAAACAGAACAGTGAGCCAAAGAATCAAGGAGTTGATTAAATCTGGATAGGAAACATGAAAAAAACACTTATAAATCAAAGGGTGGCGTTGTGCCACCCTTCTAAATGCAATGGGGATTATTAGTGAATAAGACCTAGCTCCCTCGCTTCTTCCAGACTCAAACCGCTTTCTCTAATTTCTCTTAGAGTCTCGATACGACGACGAGCTTCAGCAGACTTCATTTTCTTTTCTGGTTTGAAAGATACTTCTTCTTCAGCATCCCACTTGTTTGCAATATTTGTCATTTCATCATGGTTGATAGAATTAATGGACATGTTTTCCTCCGAAAAGCACCATGTAATGGACAGGTAATCTGTAGCAAATGCTTTTTCGCTTGTTAAGAAATTCTGTACTGAAGTGTGATGATTCCGACGCTTCACAAAGCTAATTAATAAATGCCTCATTTAAACTTTGCCAAAGCCATTTTCTGCAATTATATTTAAAAGATTCCCCATAAGAAATGTGGTTTGATCCAACTCTCATTTTCCCCTCTTTCAATGCAATCAAATCCGTTAGCTTTCACATAGGCTAAGGCGAGATTTTCGGCTTAGCCGGAGAATAAGGCTGCGGGAAAAGCACCTGCGCACGATTGATGACCAAGGTTTAGCCTGCGACAGAGGGAGAGATACTGTTCAAAGGCAGAGACATCTCTACTCTGAAAAGCCGTAAAGATATCTTGGATTATCGCAGCCGTGTGCAAATGGTTTTTCAAGACCCCTTTGGTTCACTCAATCCCACTCACACTATTGATCACCATTTAACGCGCCCACTTAAGATCCATAAACAGGTAGCCACTAAACAGGCTCTCACAGAGCGCCTCAAAGAGTTATTAACGCTGGTGGAGTTACCCATCGAAACGCTAGCCAAATACCCGCACGAGCTCAGTGGGGGCCAAAGACAGAGGGTTAACCTAGCCAGAGCACTGGCCGTTGGCGCTGAGGTTATTCTTGCTGACGAACCCACCTCGATGTTGGACGTTTCGATTCGACTTGGCGTGTTGAACTTGATGCAAAAAATGAAGCAAGAGTTAGGCATAGGCTTTTTGTACATAACCCACGACCTTGCCACGGCACATTACATCGCTGAAGAGACGGCGGTGATGTACAAAGGGCAGATCGTCGAGTGGGGATCAACCCAGTCGATCTTGACCAATCCACAACACCCGTACACTAAGTTGTTGATCTCTGCGGTACCAGATCCCGATCTGCCATTTGGCGAACTCGTCAAAAATGAGCCAAACTATTCAATAGACGCTGATCGTATTCGAGAGCAGAGCAGTGAAATACAGCATGAAATCAAACAAGTTTCTGATAATCACTTTGTAAAACAGTGGGATAACGTTGCATGAATGAACTAGACACTTGGTTAGAGCGGATCGGAGATTGGTACAAAGACCGAAAGCATGATCAAGTGGACCGGTTAGAACCTTTGATCTTAACGCCTCCAGATGCGCTCTGGGGGCCATTGATCACGGATGAGCAGAGCAAAGGCATCGCATGTTGGCTAGACGGATGCCTGAGAATCTTTACTTTCTATCGCCACCTCGCGGATTCATCGAATCCGGACTTGGCTTCGCAGGAGGCCAACAGCTCAAGCCATCAAGATAAAGCCTACCAATACCTAATGTTTGCCTACAGTAAGCTGCAAGCGGTGTCATGTGACCCAAAATCAGAAGCAGGATTGCAAGAGTGGTGTACACAGCGGCTACAACACTTGTGTGTATTGGCTTTGGAGTTTACGAACCAACAGCAAGAACCACGTTGGAAAGCAGAGTCTGAAAAATTGATCGAGTCGCATGTACGCTTTATGGCAACCCATCCCCGAAACGATGATCAAGGAATTATTCAACGCCATCTCCACTGATCAAGCCCTTCTCGATCAAGCATCAAATCAGAATCTCACCAGAGCTAGATCCGTAGAAAGCATGATCGAGCCTTGATCATGCTTCGGCGTTTAACTCTGTAAGCTATTGAATTTTAATGATTGACTGAATTTTAGGCAAAAAAAAGCGAGTCCCTTGGGAACTCGCAAAAATCTATTCAGTATGATGTAACAAAATATGAGCCAATCTATTAATCACAAGAAAGGACAAAGGTTGTCTATTCGGGATAAATAATAATCAACTAGATGCGCTACTTTGTCATCACTTTGTCAGCGTTAGGTGCGATTTTAATCAGCACCTAATGTGTTCAAAACTATCCATTCAGCGACGGTAAAACAGGCTTATCGCGATAGGATAATGACTAGTGGCCAATCGCCATTTCATCGAGCGCAAGGAACACGTTTTCGTCTAAATGACCTTCATGAACTTGTTTACACACTTTACGACGCACCGCTAAACCAGAGATCAAACGTTCAATGGACAGATGTCGATTGCTGGTGCTATCTCGGTCGTTATATAGCTCAATCAAGCGACTCAGTGTTTCGTATGGGATAACGTCCTCCCCTACTCTCAACCAATCAAGCTTCTCAATGAGCTCTGAGCACTCTTCTTTGATTGAGGCATGTGAGTGCCCTGTCATAGCAGATAAAGCCGTTATGCTGCGTTCTAGAGCCTCTGCAGAGGTATATTTAGAGAGAGTAATCATGATCTCGTCAGCGTTGATCTCAACAGAGTGTTTACGCTGCTTAACTCGACGTCCCAATTTGCCTCTTGGCGACGGTGCTTTACGCTGAATGGGTTCAAACTCACCATCGATAATCTCAGACAGCTCTTCCAGTTTCTGCTTAGACACCATTTCGTTACGAAGTGGGTTCGGCAGCGTTGGTGCCATATTACGCTTACCTGCGTTAGTGGTACGCGCTCTTGAGTAACGTAATACTTCTTCCACATTACATTTGATATCTACCTGATAATCGGTCGTTTTCCCTTTTTCGATCAACGCGGTGATCGTCAAGTGATAACCCCAAAGATTAACCAGGAAGGTATCTTCTTGATCCCCGACTTCACCCAGCTTTCTGAGCTCGCGGATCAGATCCATCGAGAAACGACGCCAATCGATGTTACGCGCCAATTTCTGGTTGAGCTCACTGAGCAACATGCTATCTGAATGGCGACGTGCCATGCGGCTTCTAAAGTACGAATACATTTGGAAGACCAAGGTATGTTGCTTCAGGATTTCTGGCGGAAATAGGAAGAAATAGTCACGCGTCAGCAGCTCTTCGTAGAACGAAGGCTCCCAAACCAGGATGTATAGGTTCGGTTTAATGCGAATTTCGCCGTCAGAGCCTTCTGTAGGCGCTTCTTCCGATGCGGTAATGGTTCTAGCTAAGAATCGGAAACGATCACTCTTAAAGCCTTCTGGCATGTTCTCACTAAGCCAACGGCCTGTAAGCTCGTGCAGTTGGAAATCCGTGAATTCGATACGATCAATACTGTCGCGGATAGAATCACGTGCAGGGCCGCTGTCTTTCTTGCCACGTAAAGACAAAATATCAGTGATGTAGAGTGGTGTTTTGTTTGGCGTGTGTTTCGCGTCTAGATGGTAATCATCTTGGTGATGATCATGATATTGAACGGTGAGAGTGAATAACGCGAATAGCGTCATCAGATCGTCAACGGTCATGATGTTTTTAGAAGATCGTGTCTCGATCACAGCGCGAGTGCCAGAGATCGAAACCATGGATTTCTGGTAGCTCTTACGAGTTCTAGGTGGCGCTAACGCTTGATCAATAATCCCCGCCCAATTGGTTGGCGAAACAATGAATTGATCCGCTTCATCTTTCATCGTTGGTGGGGTATTCAACCCATGTTCATTCAGTAAGCGCTTGTTTACTTTGGTTTGAGCTAGGGCTTTAGAGCGCTTTTGCTTTTCATTTTGCTTCACGCTTTCTGTCACTAAGCTGGTGGCACCCAGCACCGATATCAATTGGTTTGGGTTCACAAAGCGATGCAACATGGTTTTACCAGCAAGGCCTTCTTCAAAGCGAACGGGGATTTGTTTGAACAATCCGATATTAACTGCAGCTCTCAGCCTTTGCTGTAAGGCTGCGCGAGTGACTTGACCATCGGTTGATTCAATAATCTCAGTGGTGGAAACGTACCCGTCTTTACTGCTAAACCCACGAAGTGAAATTAGGTTAAGAAGCTCAACTATGCTTTTGGTGACACCTTTGAAGTGTTGATATTGTTCTATCCATTCAACGGCTGTTTCAGATACCTCAAATAAATGACCATCTTTGTGGCTTCGTGCCTTAATTAACAATTTCTCTTCTGGTTTCATTTTTGATCCGTATCACACTAACCGTAATTTCACTATAGTTCCTGAATGATAAAGAAAGAATGATCATAAATAAAGAGAATTTATTGGCTTTTAAATAACTGATCTTTTTGATTAATATGATCTTAAATGATTAAGTGATCTAATGATCTGGACGTAACCTTGCTTATAAGTGGCTGAATTTAAAGCATTAAAATAAATCGCCTTGGAAAGCATGATCATAAAGGTTCCGAAACTATGATCATTAAACTTAAGAAAGCATGATCACAGAACATCAGAACGATGATCATTAAGTCATTGTAAGCATGATCATTATTGGTTCGAAAGCATGATCATTATACTTATACAGCTTATCCACAGATCGGAATTCAACATCGGTTTCTAAGTCGCTTTTGACTTGTCTAAGTGGACACTTGTGGTGGCCAATCTATCGGAACAATGATCAAGAGAGCATACTTTTTTATCGTTCCTACCCTATTGAGTGCAAAATTTAGTCTGTATCCGCTGGAAATGGATTGCTTTGATGTATTTAGAGCGGGTGGGTCTTAACTAGGAAGCATGATCATGAAATTGTCATGTTTGTGTATTCTTGGTCTGTGTCGATTGAATTTTCAATCATTGAGCCCTTATAGGCGTTGAATCCCCATTCCAAAAGCATTTGTCCGTAACTTAGTTCATAAATTACATGCTTCCGGAACTATGTTTACTTGATCATTTTTCCGGAGGTTGATCATTTCCAATCTGCAGTTGCTCGGATCAATATTGCTCAGTTTACGCCTTGGTCATGCTTCATAATTTGGCGTTATCAATTATCTTACACTGGATGTGCTCCATGATCATTCTTCCGGTTAAGTTCCAATCCTCTGTTGTTTTTTGACACCCCATCTTCTCTTCTGTTTTGAATTTTTTGGTCATTGAGTGTTTTTTAATTTTTATTGGATTGAAAATCTATAAATTCGAATGCAAATCACACCAACCGTAATCTACGGTTGTATTTCAATCGTTCCGAAGGTTTTTCGTTGAAATTCCATTTACATTGTAAATAAGTGATGCTGTAACATTTAAAATGTAGACTAGAAATAGCATGGTTATACATGATAGAAACAGTCATTTTTGTGTTTGTCTAAGGCGATGTTTCATCAAATTGTAAAAACGCGGTCTATTTTATGTGATTTTACTCATAAATGTATGTTCATGTTTTTGTTGTGTTTGTTGTTAATCGCTTTACAATTTGTACTTAGTTAATCATTACGGAAACTGGCAATGAAAAGAGAACAAACGATTGATAAGCTCTATCAGCTAGCCGAACAAACTCAACAAGTTCAGGCTGACCGAATTGAGATTATTTTGGAAGAGCGAAGTGATGAACATTTCCCTCCAATGTCTAAAGCTATGATGGAGACTCGTTCTGGTTTAACGCGTCGTAAGCTCGATGAAGCGATCACTAAACTTGAAGCTGATGGCCATCAGTTCACAAAGAACAACGCTAATCATTACTCGATTTCATTGACAGAAGCTCACATGTTGATGGACGCGGCAGAAGTGCCGAAGTTCCATGAACGTAAGCAGCACGCTGACAATAAGCCATGGATTATCAACGTACAAAACCAGAAGGGTGGTACGGGTAAATCAATGACAGCAGTTCACTTAGCCGCTTGTTTGTCTCTGAATTTGGATAAGCGCTACCGTATCTGTCTGATTGACTTGGACCCACAGGGCTCTTTGCGTCTGTTCCTAAATCCACAAATTAGTGGGGCAGAGCACGACAGCATCTATTCTGCCGTCGATATCATGTTGGACAATGTGCCTGAAGGCCAAGATGTCGATCTAGAGTTTCTTCGTAAGAACGTACTATTGCCAACTCAGTATCCAAACCTGAAGACAATTTCTGCTTTCCCAGAAGATGCGATGTTTAACGCTGAAGCGTGGCAAAGCCTTTCACAAGATCAGTCACTTGATATTGTTCGTCTGTTAAAAGAGAAGCTTATCGACAAAATCGCCGATGATTTCGATGTGATTATGATTGATACCGGCCCGCACGTTGACCCTCTAGTATGGAATGCAATGTACGCGTCGAACGCACTTCTGATTCCATGTGCAGCTAAGCGTTTGGATTGGGCTTCAACGGTTAACTTCTTCCAGCACTTACCAACGGTTTACGAAATGTTCCCGGATGACTGGAAAGGGCTCGAATTTGTTCGTCTAATGCCAACCATGTTTGAAGACGACAACAAGAAACAGGTGTCAGTTCTGACTGAAATGAACTACCTGTTGAATGACCAAGTAATGATGGCAACCATTCCAAGAAGCCGTGCTTTTGAAACCTGTGCCGACACTTACAGCACGGTTTTCGATCTAACGGTGAGCGACTTTGAGGGCGGTAAGAAAACTCTAGCTGTTGCTCAAGACGCAGTACAAAAAAGTGCTCTAGAATTAGAGCGCGTATTACATAGCAACTGGCCTTCACTTAATCAGGGATAACAACAATGGCAATTAAAACATCTGACTTAAATGCAAAGCTATTTGGTAAAGCAAACAAACGTCGCGTAGCAACACCACAAGAAGCGCAAACAGCGGCAAAAGAGCAGGCTCAAGTGATTGAGCTTTCTGTTGCTGGCGAAGATTTGGTTTCATTTGAATTGGTTCGAATTCCTGCGGCTGAAGTGGCTACTCGAACGGTTGTTTTTGAAGAGAACGCTCGTGAGCAATCTTTCTTAAACGAGCACGCGCTTTCTGATGTTCTTACAACATTGAAAGAACGTGGTCAGCAATACCCAGCGGTTGGTCGTAAGAACAAAGACGGTAAGATTGAAGTTCTTGATGGTAGCCGTCGTCGTATGTCATGTATTTTGGCTGACAAAGAGTTCCTAATCTATGTTGCTGAAAACATTAACGGCGAACACGCTAAGTTCCTATCAGACGTAGCTAACGCTCATAAACCGCTTTCTCTTTACGAGAAGGGCAAAGAGATGCAAGCGAAGCTGGATAAAGGCGAAGCTGAAGATCAGAAAGCACTGGCTAAAATGTTCCAGTGCAGTGAAGCTTTAGTGAGTGGTGCATTGAAAGCAGCCGCTTTGCCACTTGAATTGCTACAAGCTTACCCAAATGTGAGCGACCTTGGTCGTCCAACTATTGTTAAACTGCACAAGCAGTTTGGTGGATTGACGAGTGAACAGCAGCAAACACTGCTGACTAAGTGTGATGCTTCTGAAGGTTTTGTATGGCAGCGTAGCGAAGCTCAAGGCGTAACTCGTCTAACCAAAGACGTGACCGAAACATTGGAAGGTTGGATTCTTGAATTGGCGCCAGCGCCAGCGAAGAAAGCTTCTCCAAAAGTGGAGCTTATTAAGGGCCGCGTATCATACAGCCGCAAGGGTTCAAACTTGGCGTTGAACCTTAAGAAAGTTGATGACGCAACAATGGAAGAAATCCTCGCCTTCGTACAATCGAAGCTCGACTAAGTCGACGACTTTTCATTACTCCTCTAAAGCCGCTTTATGCGGCTTTTTATTTGGCTGTGATAAACTGTGTTTAGATGAATCTGGACGCTAACTATGACAAACCCAACCAACACTTTTCTACATACACTTTCTAATATTGCTCAGCATAACGATCACCGTTACGGCGTGGTCTTTGATGGCGATTTTGATTGGCAAAACTCTGCTGTTTTTACCTTCCTTCAAGATTCAAACACTCCGAGCATCTTCCAGGTTGGCGGTACGCCATTTGAAGGTGTGATTCATGCTCCAGTAAAAAAAGGCCAACAACTGCTTGGTCGTGAGTGCCAAGTTCTTGTTTGTGATTTTAGAGAGCAGTTCGATGCGAATGGTTTTAGTGCCGCGTTGGGTTCGTTAGTTGGTGGTGGGTTGTTGTTGGTGTTGCCGCCAAAAGTTAATGCCTCTGAAGATAGTGAAAGCTTTGGCCAACGTTGGTTAAAACGTCATTTCGATAAACTGATTTCTGTTTCACAACACAATGAAGCGGGCGATGTAGTTCAAGCAACTCACGCTCTTCCTCAGATGCAAAGCGCCCAAAACGGATTGGATAAATTTGAACAGCAAAACACGGCTGTTGAATTAGTCAAAAAAGTGGTGTCTGGACATCGTAAACGTCCTTTGATTCTCACTGCGGATAGAGGGCGTGGTAAAAGCTCGACATTGGGTATTGCCGCAGCGCAGCTGTTAGTTGAGCGTCACGGTTTTAATATTATTGTTACTGCACCTTCAGTGAAAGCGGTAGAGCCGGTATTTTCTCATGCTGGCCAAGGGTTAGAATCTTGCGAAGTGGTCAACGCTACTCACATTCGCCATCAAGGGGGAAGTTTGAGATTCGTCGCGCCAGATGAATTACTTAAATCCAAGCCCGATTGTGACCTTCTATTTGTTGACGAAGCGGCTACAATTCCAATTCCGATGCTTAAATCCATGGTCGACATCTATCACCGTATGGTTTTTTCGACCACGGTACACGGTTACGAAGGCAGTGGACGAGGGTTCGGTATTAAGTTTGAGTCTTGGCTTTCTGAGCATCGTCCGGGGTGGAAAGGCTTTAAGCTCGAACAACCGATTCGTTGGAATAGCAACGATCCGCTAGAAGCTTGGTTGTTTGATTGCTTCCTACTTGGTAATGACGCATCAGTCACTGAATCGGCGGTTGATGAAATCGAAGGCTTTTCTGCTGACGCAATCAACCAATTAAACTTGGGCGAGTTATCAAAATCAGAATGCTTGGCTAATCCTGAGCAGCTACAACAATGTTTTTCTCTTCTCGTGGATGCGCACTATCAGACCTCGCCAAATGACTTAATGCAGTTTCTCAACAATCCAGCAATCCGTTTATACGCCGCTTGGCAGCAAGGTGAATGTTTAGGTTGTATGTTGGTGACGGAAGAGGGTGGTTTGGACAGCGAGTTGATTACTCAAATTCAACTTGGAAAACGCAGGCCTCAAGGTCACCTTGCTCCAGTATTACTGGCAAACCAACTTGGCTGTACTCATGCGGCGAGCAGTCGTTGCCTTCGAGTGATGCGCATTGCTGTTTCAGCGCGTCATCAAGGTTTGGGTATTGGCCGTTGGATGTTGGCTCAGTTATCACAGCAAACCAGCCAAGCAGATTATCTGGCGACAAGTTTTGGCGCGACCAGCGAATTGATTTCTTTTTGGCGTGGTAGTGAATTTGAAGCTGTGCACATCGGCCACCAGCGAGATCAGGCCAGTGGCTGTCACTCGGTTCTGATGGTTAAGGCGCTTAACTCAAACTCTCAAGGCTGGATAAGCCAAGTTCAAAATCACTTCGAGCGTAGCTACTGTTTTCTTGTTTCAGGTTCTTTGGTTTCACTTGAAACCGATATGGTACGAGCGCTGCTGCCAAAGAGTGTTCACACTGTTAGCGAGTTTGAAACTCAGTTAGTTAGAAATCACGTGAACGGTGGCAACAGTTATGATGCGATCAGCTTCAGCGTACTGAACTTGATTCTACTCAGCAACGATCGAAACATAGGTATTTCTGACTTACTCATCGCAAAGGTTGTTCAGCAAAAAGAGTGGGGGACTTGTGTCGAACAGTTTAATCTTGTTGGTCGAAAACAAGCAGAGATTCAGTTTCGTAAAGATGTCGATGTTTTGCTAGCAAATTTACAGTGTAAATAGGCTAGCCATCATTTAAATAGACTGACCGCTACAAATTAGATTTACAGTGTAAATTAGAATCTTGGATTTACACTGTAAACTGAAGCTCCATATTCAAATCCGTTTTTACCCTGATTATCTGTTACATCACTTCTGTTTCATCTCTCCACTACAGCCTTTAATCTTCTAAAGCTATTCGCCTTTACTATCTAGCCCTACATCGAATCAACATTCAATCGCACGAAATATTCTGAAAAAATTTTCCTATGTATTTGTAAAGGCGAAGCAGATCATAAAATGTGTAAGTCTTATTTATGAGTCATGTTTGCAGAATCGAAAGTAAGTGATGTGACGCTGATTATTCTAATAATGTGATACTCAGCGCAGAATGAATTATATAGACTGAATAACAACTGAGTCATTAGGGATACTCAATTCGAATGTGGGATAACATCGTTACATTGTCGGAAGACAAGCAACAAGTAATGGCATGTCTGCCAACCGGGACTGTGGTTGACGCAAGCTTTGATAACAAGACGCTGCCACCAACCTTGGAAGCTTTGAATGCATCAAACTATTTTCTTTTCGAAGAAGAGGTGTTGCGTTTCGTTACTCTTGCTAAAGAAGGTAAGGGTGAAGCTTATGAAGGAATCTTGATTGCCGAAGTTCGAAATGCCACTGTTGCGGTCGAACTGTCTGATGATGAGATGTTGGCGAGCCTCGTGGTCACTGGTCCCTACAATGGACACCCACTGCGTGGCAGCGACATCATTCATTGTTTATCTCAAGCTCAAATAACAAAAGGAATAAATAAGTTAGCGCTCAGAAAAGTTCTGATGATGAGTAGCAAACTTAAGCCCGGCGAAAAGTTTACTCAGCCAGCCGCTAAAGGGACACAACCAGTAAAAGGTAAAGACGCTAAGTTTGCCGCTTTGGTTGAAGATATTACTCGTCAAGTATTGAAGCCTCGCAGTAAAGACGAAGGCAAGATTGATATGCGAGACTTGGGACAAACCATTACCGTTGGTCAAAATGATCACTTAATGAAACGAACCCCCGCTACCAAAGGCATCGCTGGCTTTACCGTTCAAGGCCGAATTATCCCACCGCTTCCTGGACAAGACAGTTTAATCAAGCCTGGAAAGGGCACTTACATCTCCCCTGAAGATCCCAATTTACTACTCGCCTCACACCCTGGATTGCCCATCATTAAAGACCGAACCATCGAAGTGGATGACGCCTTATGTGTCAGCAACGTCGATGTCTCAACTGGGCACGTTAAATTTAAAGGTAATGTCTTTGTCTCTGGCAACATCGAGCCGGGGATGATCGTCAAGGCGACCGGAAGTGTTACGGTTGGTGGCTTTATCGAATCGGCCGAAGTGCAAGCTCAGGGGGATATCAAAGTCGCCAAAGGCATTATCGGCCACACGACCAAAGAGGGTGAGCCAAAAAGTTGTAAGGTATTCAGTAAAGGCTCTATCACAGCAAGCTACGCACAGAATGCCGAGCTACAAACGGCCAATGACCTTCGACTTGGTGTGCACAGTATGAGTAACGACATTCGCTGTGGTAACAACCTTATCGTGATGGACAGCTTGAAAAAACACGGCACGCTAAGCGGTGGTGAAGCCAAAGTTGGCGGAAAAGTAGAATGTGTCTTCTTAGGTGTTGAGGGAGACACCGCAACTAAGGTACATGGTTTTGCGCGCTACGATGGTTACCGCCAAAAGATAGCTGAGCTGAAGGAAACTTATAAATACACTCAAGAGCAAACCATGGGTGTGATTCGCCAAGAGTTAGAATTTAAGAAGCGCCCGAAAGCAGAGAGAAGCGAAGAGCAAGCCCTAGAAATAGAGCAGCAACGTGAGAAGAATAACCTCGCAATTGAAAACACAAAGTCGCAGTTAGATACACTCGAAGCAGAGTTTGAAACCAACCTTGCTGAATGCACGGTAGAGGTACACGAAAAAGTGTATACCCGAGTGACGATTCAATTTGGTGATGAGACAGTCACAACCAAGCGGACCCACGGCGGAAGTGTTTTCTCATTCAACCAATACGAGATCCAATGTTCGTTTAAGATGGAGCAAGAGGATATTGCTTTGTAGGCTTTGTGTTGAACATAAGTGATGTATGGTTAAGGTTACGATACTGACAAATCGAAAAAGGGGAGCTGATGCTCCCCCTTTTGGTTTCTACTGATAATTATTTAGGTGGCTTGAGCGCTCTAACTAACGGCTCTCACTCGGCCTTGTTTAAGGTCTGAAAGAACCTGTGCTTTAGGACCATCTGCAATGATGCAGCCTTTCTCCATTACGATCACTCGATCGACAATGTCCAACATCGACGTTTTGTGTGTAATCAGAATCAACGTCTCGCTTGGTAGCAATTGGTTAAGCTGGTGCTTGATGTGCATCTCTGAACGGTTATCCATAGCACTGGTCGGCTCATCCATTAACAATACTGGGGGGCGTCCTAGGAAGGCTCTTGCAATGGCAATTGACTGACGTTGACCACCAGACAGCAAAGCACCACCTTCACCCACTTGGCGTTCCAAACCTGCAGGATCTTGCTGAGTAAACGCAGTTACGCCTGCACGGTTTGCCGCATCCATTACGTCACGGTCATCCACCAAAGGGCGACCTAAAGTAATGTTGTCTCTTACTGAACCGTAGAACAGGTTACTGTCTTGCGGAACACAACCTATATTGCGTCGTACGTCGACATGATGCAGTTGCTCCATATCCGTGTCATCAATACGTACATGGCCTTCTGTGGGCTTGTACAGGCCCATAATCAGACGTTCTAGTGTGGTTTTACCTGAACCAATACGACCAATGATTGCTACTTTCTCACCAGGACTAATATTGAGGGTTAAGTCTCTAATTGAAGCCACTGGTGAATCTGGGTAGTGGAACGTCACTTTATCTAGCGCGATATGGCCCTGAATAATCGGACGGTGAATGTAGCGTTTACCTTCTTCTTGTTCATCAGGCATCGACATCACTTGCTCAATCAGAGTCATTGATGACTTTGCTTGGTTGTAACGAGTCGAAAGCAAAGACAGCTGAACAAGCGGGCCAATCGCTCGGCCGCTCAACATGGTTGCAGCGATCAAGCCACCCATCGTAAGTTCACCTTCTGCAATTAGATACACGCCAAAGATGATCATACCAACGTTAGTACTTTGCTGAACAAAGCCGGCGGTGTTTTGGATGCTGTCAGTGATGCGTCGGCTTTTGATATTCCAATTCGCCATGTGAGCAACAGCTTCTTCCCAACGGAATTGGAATTGGCTTTGCGCGCTGAACAGCTTAACCGTCTCTAACCCTGCCAAACTCTCAATCAAGTTTGCGTACTTCTGCGAAGCAAGACGAGAGCCTTCTTCAATGGTGCGGCGCAGTGGGCCTTGGATTAGCAATGCATAGACGATCAAAATGACCACGCCAGCAACGGGAACGAATACAAGGTTTCCAGCCATTAGCCAAATTAGCGCTAAGAACATCAGTGCGAACGGTAAGTCGATTAACGAGCCAATGGTTGCAGAGGTAAAGAATTCACGAATGGATTCGAACTCTTGCAAGTTTTTAGCGAAAGCACCTACGGAAGCAGGTTTCGCTTCCATACGAATCCCCAGTACTTTACTGAACAGCTTGGAGGAAATGAGAATATCGGATTTCTTACCAGCAACGTCAATGAAGTAGCTTCGCATCAATTTGAGCAGCAAATCGAATAGGAACACGACAAAGATACCACTCGCTAGCACCCACAAAGTTTCAAAGGCGAGGTTAGGTACGACTTTGTCGTACACCAAGCGTGTAAACATCGGCGCGGCTATCGCGAAGATGTTGATCAGAATGGAGGCAATCAACACATCGCGATAGATGTTTTTAGATTCCCAGATCGTACTCCAAAACCAGTGACCCTTACGTGTTTTTAGGACTTCTGGTGAGCGCTCATCATAACGGAACTGTTTTTTTACTAGGAAGTAACGACCGATGAATTGCTCTTTCAGCTCGTCTAGTGGAATGATGATCGGCACCATTCCACTCTCTGCTGTGATGATCTCTGCTTCTTGTTTTTCTGAATCAATACTATTCAGAACGCATGCCTCGCCCTGCTTGAGAAGTAAAATAGCAGGTAGAATGAGGTGAGGAATACTTTCTAAGTCGCAACGATTTTCTTTTGCCACTAATCCTGCTCGCTCAGCAGAACGAGGGAATAGGAAAGGGGTTAGCTTTCCATCAGATAGTGGTAGCCCATTGATCAACGCTTCGGGCGAGTTAGCTAACCCGTAATACCGGCTAACGTAGATCAGTGAGTTCAATAGTGGATCTTGCATGTGATATAACCCTTACAACTATTTATCAACAATGAAGCCTTGGAACACTTCTACGTAGTTATCAGACAGGATATCTAGCTGAGTCTGAGTTTCTATTCGAGACGCGATGGTGGTGACGCCTAGGTTGTGAGCGGTTCTAGAGATCGACGTTAAGGTGAACTTCTGTTTTTCGTCATCAAGGTTATGTGTGAACAGGTAATCTAGTTTCACATAACTTGGACGGTATTCGTTGATGTAATCCAGTGATTGGAAGTTACGTCCGTAGTTATCGACACCAAACACCGCTTCAGCGTTGCGAATGGTGTTACATAATAGTGCCGTGTAGTGCGGAACGTTGATGAAGCAGTTTTCTGGAATCTCAAAGTGCAACAGGTGAGCGATTGAAGCATTCTGTTCAAGCGTCTTACCGATCCAACGGATGAAGCTTGGTTGAGAAATGCTGCTTGGTGAAATGTTAATAGCGACAGGGCTGGTTACTTCTTTTGCATTGAGCTTTTCAATCATCTTCTCGATAACGTATTGGTCGAGGATGTGGCTCATTTCAAGCTGTTCTAGCGCGTATAAGTACTGGTTGGCACCGTAACGCACGCCATCTTTTTCAATCGCAGAGAACACCTCTTGGTGATACGTTTTACCAAAGGCATTGTTTGCAGCCTGCAGACGGAAGGTAATGAGGTCGTTAATGATCGCTTCTTCAACCAACATACGCCATTGTTGTTTGCCCATCACAGCGCCGTGATCGTCTGCGGTTACGTAGCCGTAAGCAAGCTCTCGATTCGCCTTGGCACTTGAAAGTGCGTTATCCACCAGCGACATGATTTCAGTACTGGTTTTACGCGTGTTGCTGTATGTCACACCAAGAGCAATGTGTGGGTTCGCAGTGCCTGTTGGGTCTGAACCTAGGCTCTGGATACAGTTTACGATGCTGCTCGCGACAAGTTTCAGTTCGCTCTCATCAATGTTTGGCATGATGAAACCAAATTCGTCACTAGAAATTCGGGCGATGGTGATATCTGGTGATGAGATTGAAGCCTGTAGCTGTTCAGCCAGTTGATGAACCAAGGCATCACCTTCTTGATAGCCCTTTTCATCGTACTCTTCACTAATAAACTCCGCTTTAAGTACCGCTAAACCACCTAAGCTCGACTCTTCTAACCATTGAGTTAACTGAGACATGTAGTAAGCACGGTTACCGAGCTGAGATACAGGGTCGATATACGCTCTTTCACGTAACTTCTGAGCTTCTTTCGCTTGGTTTTTAAATGCCAGTTCAACTTGAGTCGACATGTGGTTGATACCATCGACAACCAAGGTGAGATCTTTTGTCTTTGGACGAGCCAGAGGTTCGCCAAACTGATTCTTAGCGATCTGATCCATCTTCGTAATGATCAACGAGAGCGGGCGTAAAGCGCGCTTAAGGATCCAAGAAATAGATACCAAACCGAGCAAGAAGATCGTGCCAAAGATGCTCAGTAAGCGGATAAATGCTTGCCAAAGTTGATCGTAGGCAGGACCTGGATGACTTACGATCTCGACTTCGGCCAATTGCATCCAGCCACTGGTGATCACGCGGCGGTCATGAACAGGCTCGAACAGGTTTAGGTTGGTAAACCACTCCGGTACGCCGGTTGGCTTTACAGGGTATGAGCGGAGAATGTCTTCACCGCTGTCGAGAAATATCAATCGAACGACTGAGTAAGAACTGCCATCAAACAGGGCGTTGATAACAGACTCTACTGCCACCTTGTCCTTTTCTTCTAGGTAAGGGGCGAGAGCCAGTCCAACAGTATTAATGGTATTACTTACCTCAGAGCGTTGCTGCTCCTCTAAGTATCCACGGGTGGTATTGAATTCGATCATAAAAACTGACGTCATCAGCAGTATGAACACTGCAACCATCCCGACCACAAGCTGTTTATATAAAGTCATTGTACCTACTCATCGTAATTGATAATGGGTTTGTTTAATTTTAGAGAGCGCTCACGTGAACGTAAGTCGTTCCATAAGCTCAATCTTGAAGATTTCCCTGCTAACTTGCCGCTGCCTGCTGCCGACTTGATCAACCAAAGATTTTTACCGTTGAAACTGTAAATTGGTCGTAGATCTGGGCGTTTGGAACCGCGTTTAATTTCAGGGTTTAAGTTGTCCAAAATTAGTGGTTCTGCACTCGGTGTTGAGTAGTACGCCAACACCATGTGGAACTGGTTTAGCTCCAGTGCTTTTACGTACACTAATCGTAATTTCTTATCTGGGACGCCCAGTTCAAGCAAAGAGAAGTATTTTGCGATTGTGAAGTCTTCACAATCACCGGCGTTGCTGCCTAAAAATTCCAGTGGTGTTGCCCAGTAATCATTCTTTCCCCACAGTATGTTGTCATCGACAAAGTACATCTGGTTGAAGAACTGGTTCACCGACCTGAGCTTCTCTTTTTCACTTAATCCGTCGTATGACGTCATATTTGAGCGCCATGTTGCCACTCGCTTTCCGGCTCTATCGCCGTAGGTTTTGGTCACTGCATCTATCCACCGTTGGTCGCTCTTGTTGAGCGCCACAGAGGTGAAAGAGGTGAGGACCAGCAGCAATAGCGAAATCCGAGACTTCATAGCCTCTGCTCTTGTCTATTTGCTGTGTATTGAAAGGCGTTATCAAACATCAAACGTCCTTACTCTTTTAGTGCATTGTTTTGAGCGCTTAATAGTGGCTTCAACATGTACTCAAGCACGGTTCTTTTACCCGTGATGATATCGACAGAGGCGGTCATACCTGGAATGATTGGCAACTCTTCGTTCTGTCCAAAATTGTGTTTTTCGGTGCGCACGCGCACGATATAGAAGCTATTGCCTTCTTCATCTTGAGTGGTATCGGCACTGATGTGCTCTAACACGCCTTCTAGACCACCGTACTTAGTGAAGTCATAAGCACTGAATTTAACGATGGCAGTCAATTCTGGGCGTAGGAACGCGATATCTTGCGGGGCGATTTTCGCTTCAACCAATAGAGAGTCTTCTGTTGGTACAATCTCAACGATGTCCATACCCGGTTGGATAACCCCGCCGACAGTATTAATACCCAATGTTTTAACGGTGCCTGTTACAGGAGAAACCACCACGGTACGGTTTACTCTGTCTTCTAGGCCAACGGCAGATTCGGTCATTGCAGAGAGCTTGTCTTGGGCTTGATTGAGTTTTTCTTGTTGTTCGGAGCGGAAGTTCAGTGCGGCGTCAATACGGCTGAGCATGGATTCTTTGATTGCTGAGCGTAAAAGAGGAATTTTTAGCTCGCTCGAAGTCATTTCTCGGCGAGTGTCGTTCACTTGTCTTTGCAGTTTAAGTAATTCAATTCGTGGTACCACCCCTTCATCGGCGAGAGGTTTGGTGATATCCAGTTCTTGGCGAGCAAACTGGTAGCTCTGTTTTAGGTTTCGAACACGCGCTTTAATCTCAACTAGGTCTTGCTGTTTCTGTTCAACTTGTTGATCAAAAACGGAAAGCTGGTTTCTCAGATTATTGAGATCTTGACGGTATTCTGCTTTTTGACGATTAACCAGTTGAGGTTGAAGTTCATAGAATTTAGGTGGGAACGCAAGCTTGCCATAATCGAGAGTGACACTTTTTTTCCATTCTTTTTCAGAGAATTCTTCGTTGATGACAACACTGGTCAGGGAAGCGGAAAGCATTAACACGTTGGCGGTCAAGTTCGCGACTTGTTGTTCACGTTCGCGGAAGTCAGAACGGAATCGTGTGTCATCGATTAACAGCAGTTGTTGACCTTTTTGAACGCGTTGGCCTTCTTTAACTAAGATCTCTTTAACCAAGCCACCTTCAAGGTTTTGTACCACTTGGATCTGAGAGGAGGGGATCACTTTGCCTTGGCCAACGGTAACTTTGTCGATCTCTGCCCATGCAGACCACCCAATAGCAGCAATAAAAAACAGAACGATCACCCACAACATAATTCGCGCACTGGTGGGCGTATTGAGGAGTAGTGCCGCTGTTTTATCATCGACATACTCAAGCTCGGTCTCGTTCAATTTGCTGAAATTTTTCTGACTCATAACAGTCCTTGTTCGCTAAATAAAAGTGCAAGCCTATTGAGTGTATTCTTACTTTTGATAAATGTTAAGATTTTGCTCCTTTAAATCTTTGAATTTATATATTTTTTTAAGACTTATCGGTTCTTGAAATCTGTTTTATCGAGTTGGTGCTTTCTTAGTTTGTCATACAGTGTTTTTCGCGACACCTGCAGCTCTTGTTGTACCTCTTTTAAACGACCTTGATGGCGATGTAGCGCCTCAATCAAGATAATTTGTTCAAAGCTATCGGTGCGTTGGTTCAACGACTGTTGTTGCTCTTCAATGCTCATATCGAGTTCATTTTGCTCATCAGTATCGCTGTCGAGCGACGGCTGCTTAATTTGAGTCAGCACTCTGAGTTCAGCATGTTGGCGAAGCTGACGAATGTTCTCCGTCCAATGCGTTGCAATGAGTCGCTGAATCTCTTTTTCTGTAATGACGGGTGGCGGCAGTTGATAGCGACTGGCTGCACCACGAGCAAAGTGTTTGAACAAAGAGCCAATATCTTCCGTTCTTTGCGCCAAGGGTAGTAAATTAAATCGGCGCAGTTCACCTGTAATTGTAGTAGGAAATACTGTAGTTGCGATAATGATACAAGTTGCATTGGTCTTGCATGAGTTTTCATGAAGTAGAGTGGGTTTTAGAGCGGCTAACCATAGCCATTGCTGCGAAGTTAACGCTTCTGTTTCATGGATATAGAGTGTTCCACCTTGATGCTTTAAGAACAGTTGCAAAACAAACTGATGGAATGTCGCTTCGTCACTGCGTGGCAAATTAAACGCCGCGACAGGGCAAAGCTCCGCGGTTTGATGACTGTGTAAATCATGGGTGTATTGTGCAGTGACCCTTTTCCCCGTCCCTAAATCACCAACAAACAATAGAAGTGGGTTAGTTTTGGTATCTAGGGTGATCAATTCTCGGCGCAATGCCTGCATTGATGGAGATTGACCAATCAGTTTTGGGCCAACCTGATTTTGCATTGCCAACTCTTTGCGCAATAGGTTGTTCTCTTCAACCAGTGCGAGTTTATCTGCGGCTTTTTTAACGGCAGTGAGTAGGGCATCGACCACAAATGGCTTTTCCAGAAAATCGTAAGCGCCGGCTTTCATTGCGGATACCGCGGTTTGCACGTCACCATGTCCGGTAAGTACGATGACCTGAAAATGAGGGTTTTGGCTCAGTAATTTTTGCGTTAATTGAATGCCATCCATCACTGGCATGTGAATATCGGTGATGACAATTCCGGCTTGCGTGGTATCTATTTTCTTTAATGCCTCAATAGCATTGGGAAAGCAGACGATATCGATGCCTTCAATGAGCATGGCTTGTTCTACGGAGTCTCGAATGGCGGGTTCATCGTCGACAAAATAGAGTTTAGGCATAGAGTGCAAAAGTCGAGTCCTTAGCTGTAGGTGAGATTAGCAGTATGTGAGATTCGTTTTCTAATCAACGATAACAACGGCGTGTTAGCCCTTATCGTTATATAACGGGATGTTTAGCGAGAATACCATGCCTGAAGGCTCTAACCGGTTCGCGCTGATCGTGCCGTGATACGCTTCAATAATCCGTTTCGATATTGAAAGCCCTAGCCCTAAACCTTCCGGTTTGGTGGTAAAAAACGGGTCGAACAGCTGTTCTAGCTTATCGTTCGGCATGCCAATTCCGTTATCCCAAATGATCAGCTGACAAGAGTCATGATGCAGTTGCCATTCGATGCCTATCTGTGGGCTAGCCTGTTGGTCAACGCTTTCCAGGTTTTGTTGCTCCTGCAAGATTTTGTGTTCAAGAACTTGTTGTTGCAGCGCTTGAGTCGCGTTGTGAATCAGGTTCACTAGTACTTGCTCGAGTTCGGTTGGATGAATCGCAATATTGATGTCATCTGGCACCGTGCTTAGCCTTAGCCTTAGCCTTAGCCTTAGCCTTAGCGTAATGCCTTGCTTGATCATCAGCGCACTGAGAATGCTAGTGGCGTTATTGACCGCTTGATGCAGGTTCGCCACATGATGTTCTTGTTTGGTGACCTTGCGAGTAAAGACTTTGAGTCGCGCGATGATGTCGGTAATGGTGTTGTTGAGGCCAATCATTTTCTCAAGATTGCTTTTCACTAAATCGGTTCGTTCCATTTCCAGTAGCTTTAAGCTGTTTTCACTGTAGGTTCGCAGTGCTGCAAGTGGTTGGTTGATTTCGTGGTTAATGCTGGCTGACAGCTCACCGAGTACCGCTAGTTTCGCGGTTTGTGTCAGCTCTTGCTCTGTCTGTTTCAACTTGGATTGCGACTCTTGGTATTGAAAAAGGGTTTGTTGCAGCTGTTGATTGGATTGCTTCAAGTAGTGGGTACGTTTATCTACGGTTTGTTCTAGGTTTTGGTTGAGTCGGGTCAACGCCACTTTCGCGAGATAAGTCTGGCGCCACGACCAAGCGATGAGCATCACCAAGCTGTAAATCACTACGAAGATGACATCGATCTGAAAGATTTTAATAAGTTCAGCTCTGGTCTCTTTTAGGGCGACGACTTGGTACTGGTTGTTGCTGATGGTAGCGGGGTAAAGATTAAAAGCACCAAGCTTGAATAACTGGTTGGCGGTGAGCTCTTTTCGGATTTCATTGGATTGAAGGTTGCTAGATTGATTGGCGTTGCTAGCTTCTGACTGAGATCTTGAAGAACGAAAGGCTTCGATGATCGAAATTTCGCTTTGACCGTATTGGCGTTGAAGTGCGATATCCGTTTGTTGTTGCTGCGTTAATGGCAACAGTGAATGATAAAGCCATGGAGCTTGGCTTGATAGAAAGACCACTTGGTTCGAGTCGAGTACTACGATCTCAAAGTCGTCGCTGGTCAGGATGTTTTCGAGGTTTTCTAAACTCACTTTTACGGTGATAACCCCCACAATGTGATTCTCAACATACAGCGGTGAAGACAGAAAATAACCGCGTACGTTCGAACGAGCGCCTAGCGCGACATATTGTGTGTTGTTACCTTGAATGGCAGAAGCAAAGTAGGGACGAAACGAGAAGTTCTCACCTACAAAGGTACGAGGCTTTTGGTAATTACTGGAAGCGACCACAGTACCGCTCGGGTCATGAATATAGATGGTGTCGGCTTGGCTTTGATTCGACCATTCAAACAGCAATTGATTGAGCTGCGCAGCGGAAATCTTGTTTGCTCGTTGTGATGAGTCAAAATAAGAGAGCAAGCGCGGGTCATGACTGAGCAAATCCGGGATCTGTTTGAATTTATCCAGTTCAGAATCGATTTGTAGATTGGCTTTATTCGCCGCTTCATCGAGTTGCTGAGTGACGATTTTTTCTTGGAATTGTACTGCCATAAAGTGGGTTGCGGTCAGCCCTGCAGCTCCCAATAACAATGAGAATAAAACAAAGGGCGTCATTAGGTTAGGCAGTATTTTGGTCACTCGGATCTCAGCTTGTCATCGGTTTGTATAAAGATTATCAATATGATGGAGAGAGTACCGAGATCTTGTTAACACAGAGCACCTTCTGTGAGACAAAACCATGGCTTAGACTTGTGTTTCAAAGGATTACGGCGCAAAATCACAAAAAAATTAAAAGGAGCAACCAAATGGAACTGACAGATATTCGTCGCGAATACGCTAAGGGTGGATTGAGACGCAAAGACTTGGCCGCAGACCCGATTGAGCAATTCAATCTATGGCTAGAGCAAGCCATTGAAGCGAAGTTGATGGACCCTACTGCCATGACAGTTGCTACGGTTGATGAAAATGGTCAGCCATTCCAACGAATTGTTCTGCTGAAGAATGTTGATAAAGACGGGTTCGTTTTTTACACCAACTTAGGTAGCCGCAAAGCGCACCAGCTTGAGCACAACAGCAAAATCAGTTTGCACTTTCCTTGGCATCCACTTGAGCGACAAGTTCATATTACGGGCACGGCTGAAAAGCTAACGGCTATGGAAAATATGAAGTACTTCTCGTCACGTCCAAAAGAGAGCCAATTGGCCGCGATTGCAAGTAAGCAGAGTAGCCGCATTTCAGCGCGTGGGATTTTAGAAGGTAAGTATCTAGAGCTTAAACAGAAGTTTGCCAAAGGCGAGATTCCTGTGCCTTCTTTCTGGGGTGGCTTCCGAGTTCGTGTTGATAGCATTGAGTTCTGGCAGGGTGGTGAACACCGCTTGCACGACCGTTTCTTGTTCTCTCGCCAAGACAACAGTTGGGATATTGATCGTCTAGCGCCTTAGGCTGCTTGATCGCTTAGCTGCTTAACAGATCCAAAAGTGCCGTTGATTAGACTGATCAAATCAACGGCATTTTTTTGTCTGCATTTTCAGCTGAACAGTCAATCAGTCACTGTGAAGAACAACAGAGATCTGTTTTTTGAGCAGAGTTTCTGGGATCACTGAGCCCAATCCTGAATCCAATGCATACTCAATCAATTGGCTTTTACTGCGTGCATCAAACTTCTGTTTCAATCTGGCGACATGACCTTCGACCGTTTTGATTGAAATGTTTAACGTCAACGCGATGTACTGTGGCTTCTTGCCGAAAAGCAGTAAGAACAGTACCTCTGATTCTCTCGAAGTCAGCCGCTTTTGCAGCTTAGACACGCGCGGCTCTGACCCCGCAAGCGATGCCTGATCGCCTTTTGTCCCTGTGGCCTGACAAACCCAATGACCAACCTCTAAGATCGCGGTATCGGTAAGCTCTTGGCCATAGAAGATGGTGCCTTGGACGTTGTCGTCATCATCAAGCCAAGGGGTTTTGGTAAAGATATGGGCGTGCCAGCGTCCGTCTGGATAGGGGTGAATATCGAGAATCTTAAGGGTACTGCGTGTATCCATCACATGTTTATCTTGAGCCCTGAAATCTTGTGCGCACTCCGTGGTTTGACTGGGCATGTCGAAGTCGGTCAAGCCAGTACAAGTCTCATTGGGTTTTAAGCCAATCAATTGGTTGTAAGCAAGGTTGGCGTACACGAAGACCGAGTCAGTATCTTTGCAGCCCCAGCAGCCTGGAAGTTGTTCGAATAAAGAACGATGTATGGAGTTGAGTGGATCTGGCAAGGTTTTATCTCGTGTGTTGCGATGTTGCAATAATATCAGTTTCTTATAGCGCTGCAATGGCAATTAGAGTACGAAAAATAAGGGGGGACTGACAGTTAAACGGACTGCTGACTAACTGTGTCAATCACGGAGAATCGATGGGCATAAAGGGTGATAATCAGGCAAAAAAAAAAGCCAGCCTGAAGAGGGGCTGGCTAAAGACAAGATATGCCTTGTCGACATGTAGAAGATTTTCAGTCTAATTTACGAGGGTCAGGTAAATTAAACTGAGGCATCAATTTGATACCCAGAGTGACTTACTACTCTATCGACGAATCTACTCCTAGGAGTGCTTATGCATAAGGGGGGAATTCCCCTATAAATGCTGCTCAATGTGATAATTGAGAACTTAGAGTAAATATTTGAGATTCTGAGCCTGTGATTGAGAGCCTACAGCTCTCGCACGACTCTGAATCCTAGATAGTTCGCTGCCGTTGAAGGCGGTACGTACAGTTCGTTAAACACTTTTGCCTCTTCTGGAGAGAAGCTCCACGCGCCACCTTTCGCTAAACCTTTCTGAATGGTTGTCCATTCCCATACGTTACCCACCATGTCGTAGAAGCCTGTAAAATGTTTTTCGTGTTCGTGTTCGTGTTCGTGTTCGTGTTCGTGTTTGTGTGATTGCTTTTGAAGCCCCTAAACTCGCCGGAACGATTGGTTTTACAATGCCCGTAGTTTGTACACTCTTGATCATCTTTCCGGAGGCATGATCAAGACGATCGCGGTAATGATCTTCTGTTTTAAGGCGAGGAAATGACTCTCATGATCATTTACAAATTCATCTTGTGCAGATTTCAGAGTATTATTCTCACTATGTCGATCTGAGTACTTTGCTGTCATGCCAAAACCTTTACCCTTTCCTAACCTAGACCTTTCTCCGCTAGGCCTTACTGGCCCTCGTCCTGCTGAGATCATCACTTTGCCATCGCATATGGATTGCCACGATCACCATTATTCTCAGGTGGTGATTGGTTTAAAAGGTCAGGCGGAATTTGAAGTGAGTGGTAAGGGGAATCTTGTTGGCCCAGGACAAGGTTGTGTGGTGACAGCGAGCTCTGATCATGCTTTCGGCGGAGTGGTTGGTCAGTCGGATATTCTCGTGCTCAACATGCCTATGCCAACCGATGATGACCCTCTGATGCTAGAGAAGATTAACCAGTTAGAATCATCGAACGTCTACTTCCAATTAGATGCGCAAATTCAAAAGCTTATCCATATGTTGGTGCAAGAGATGCAGGCCAGTCCTGATGATCTGTTATTAAGCCGTGCGTGCAATGATACGGTGATTGCATTGATGCAAAGGCACATCTCGGCATTTGAAACCTCAATCAAAGATTCACGCTTTGATCTTGAAGCGTTGGATCGCTACATAGAACAGCATTTAGCAAACAAGATCTCCGTCGCGCAGCTTGCGGGTAGTGTGTTCTTGGGTGAAAGCCAGTTCCATATGTTATTCAAAGAGCAAATGGGCATTACCCCTCACCAGTACGTTCTTGGCAAGCGCATCGACCGTTCTCGTCGTTTAATTGAACAAGGTAATCTAAGCCTTGGTCAGGTCGCTGAACTGGCTGGTTTCTCCGGTCAATCTTCCTTTACTCACACCTTTTCACGCCTTCAAGGCATGTCACCATCCCAATACAAAAAGAAAATTTCTGTTAAATAGTGAAACAAAACGGCATATTATTTTAAAGTTTCATATGTGACCTTGTGTTTGTTTTGTTAATAAAGCGAGTTTTTAGCAAAAAACTCGGAGTTTTTGACAAGTAATCCTTATATACTCTAAATACACTGCAGCCATTGTAGAGATCCCGAACTCTTTTCGGGTGTGAGATTAAGGAAAACGCATGTTTACAGCTACTGATGTGTTAAAGCCAGAATTCAATGAGCAGTCGCTTGCTGATCTTTGGACGCTTATCTCACCATTATATATGGTGGATGAAACCCAATGGCTAGAGCAACTTCTGCCGCTAGCTACCCCTTCTGAGTCTGAAAAGCAGCAAATTACAGACAAAACGACGTCGTTGATTGAGTCTATCCGTGCGGATAAAACATCTATTCAGATGATCGACGCCTTGTTGCTTGAATACAGCTTAGATACTCAAGAGGGCATCTTGCTAATGTGTCTGGCGGAAGCCTTGATGCGTATTCCTGATTCGGCAACCGCTGATGCGTTGATTCGCGACAAACTTAGCGTTGCGGATTGGAAATCTCACCTGAAGAATTCTGACTCGGTTTTTGTTAACGCATCAACTTGGGGCCTAATGCTAACAGGCAAGGTGGTTGGACTTTCATCTAAAGAGCAGAGTGCAGGTCAAGCGGTTAACCGTTTAGTGAACAAGCTTTCTGAGCCGGTGATTCGTAAAGCGATGCACCAAGCGATGAAGGTGATGGGTCACCAATTCGTTCTTGGTCGCAGCATTGCTGAAGCGCAGAAGAACGGTAAGTCTATGCGTGACAAAGGTTTTACCTACTCATACGACATGCTAGGTGAAGCGGCACTGACCACTGCTGACGCAAACAAATACTTCAAAGATTACCTAATGGCGATTGAAGCCGTAGGTCGAGACACATACGTCTCTTCAAAATCTAGCCCAGCACCGTCTGTTTCTATCAAGCTTTCTGCGCTTCACCCACGTTATGAAGTGGCGAATGAAGACCGCGTACTGACTGAGCTATGCGACACGCTAGAGCAGTTACTGCGCCGTGCGATTGAGCTTGATGTTGCGATCACGATTGATGCAGAAGAAGCGGATCGCCTAGAGCTTTCGCTTAAGTTATTCGAAAAACTGTATCGCAGCGAGCTAGTGAAAGGCTGGGGCAAGTTTGGTCTGGTTATTCAAGCGTATTCAAAGCGTGCGTTACCGGTTCTAGTTTGGCTAAACCGCCTAGCAAAAGAGCAGGGTGACTTAATCCCACTTCGCCTAGTTAAAGGTGCTTACTGGGATAGTGAGATCAAATGGTCACAACAAGCTGGTTTCGATAACTACCCTGTTTACACTCGCAAAGAAGCGACTGATGTAGCCTACCTAGCGTGTGCGCGTTATCTATTGAGCCCAAGTGTTCGTGGCAATATCTTCCCGCAGTTTGCTAGCCACAATGCTCATACGGTTTCCGCTATTGCAGTGATGACAGACCATAAAGACTTTGAATTCCAACGCTTACACGGCATGGGTGATTCACTTTACAACCATGCAATGGAAGCTTACCAACAGTCGGTACGTATTTACGCGCCAGTTGGTAGCCATAAAGATCTACTGCCATACCTAGTACGTCGTCTGTTAGAGAATGGTGCAAACAGCTCGTTTGTACACCGTTTGGTTGATGCTCGTTGCCCTGTAGCAGAGCTAACACAGCATCCAGTCGACATGCTTTTGGCATTCGATACGTTGAACAACACTAAGATTCCTCTGCCGCCAGCGGTATTCCCTGAGCGTAAGAACTCATACGGTGTGAACATTGATATCGAGAGCGAAGCGCATCAGTTTGAAGAGCAAGTAAAAGGCTTTTTGAACAATCAATGGACTGCTGGACCTGTGATCAACGGCGAATCTCTTGCCGAAAGCATGATCAAGGCTGATCAGAATGTTGAACAAGTAACAGCACCTTACGATCGTCGTATTAGCGTGGGTCAGGTGGCTTTTGCAAACCTTGATCATGTTTCCGCAGCGATCACTGGTGCAGACGCCGCATTTGCTGATTGGAATGCGACATCGGTTGAAACCAAAGCCGCTGTGCTTGAGAAGTTGGCGGATCTGATGGAAGAAAACCTGGCTGAGCTGGTGGCAATTTGTCATCAAGAAGCGGGTAAGACAATTCACGACAGCATTGATGAAGTGCGTGAAGCGGTCGACTTCTGTCGTTACTACGCAAAACAAGCGAACAACCTACAAGGTTTTGAGCTAAAAGGCTTTGATGGTCTAACTCGAATCGCTTCGCGACAAGGTCGTGGTGTATTCGTTTGTATCAGCCCTTGGAACTTCCCATTGGCGATCTTCCTTGGCCAAATTACAGCTGCACTAGTGGCGGGTAACACGGTTGTGGCGAAACCTGCAGAGCAAACAAGCTTAATTGCAGCTCGCGCAGTGGAATTGATGAATGAAGCGGGTTTCCCTGCTGGCACGATTCAGTTACTACCGGGTCGTGGCGCTGAGATCGGCAGTGCGCTAACCAGTCATGATGCGATTGCGGGCGTTGCCTTTACGGGGTCAACACCAACAGCACAACGTATCAACGTGTCATTGGCGAGTCGTAACGCTAAGCCTGTTCCGTTTATCGCGGAAACCGGTGGTCAGAATGCGATGATCGTCGACAGTACCGCACTGCCTGAACAGGTAGTCCGTGATGTTATTCGTTCGGCATTCGCTTCTGCAGGTCAACGTTGTTCTGCGCTACGTGTGCTTTACATTCAAGAAGACATTGCAGATCGCGTGATTGGACTAATTCACGGTGCGATGGATGAGCTAAGCGTTGGTATTCCACATCTTCATAAAACGGATGTGGGCCCAGTTATCGACCAA
This sequence comes from Vibrio sp. 10N.286.48.C11, assembly GCF_041469805.1. Taxonomy (NCBI): domain Bacteria; kingdom Pseudomonadati; phylum Pseudomonadota; class Gammaproteobacteria; order Vibrionales; family Vibrionaceae; genus Vibrio; species Vibrio sp. 10N.286.48.C11. The sequence continues at coordinate 56,816 of NZ_JBFRLK010000032.1, forward strand.
AACGCGAAGCAGAAGTTGATGACGCACCTAGAAAATATGACTAAGACCCAGAAGAAAGTGGCTCAACTTTCTCTAGGAGCGGATTGTGAACATGGTGACTTTGTTCCACCAAGTGCATTTGAAATCGATGACATCAGCTGTTTGAAAGAAGAGCAGTTTGGTCCTGTACTGCATATCGTTCGCTTCAAAGCGAGTGAGTTGACACAAGTAGTAGACCAAATTAACCAAACCGGTTTTGGTCTAACTATGGGTATCCACAGCCGTAACGAAACAACTTACCGTTGGATCGAGAAACACATTCGTGTGGGTAACTGCTACATCAACCGTGACCAAGTGGGCGCTGTTGTTGGTGTTCAACCATTCGGCGGTCAAGGCTTGTCAGGTACTGGCCCTAAAGCGGGTGGTCCTCACTACCTATACCGTTTTACAGATGTTCATTTCTCTCAATCACAAGACAAGGTATAAGGAGCAGCATCATGGTTCATCAAGTGACAGGTTTTTCTGATGCTTTGTTAGCGTGGGAACAATGGAATCTTACCGACTTTGATCATAAGAGTGCTCAGGTACTTTCATTTAAATCAGAGATCGAAAGCCAATCTGTGCCTTTGGCTGCAGTGGCAACTTATCATCTAGAGCAAGCGTCTGCGCTGCTTTCAGATCATCATCTAATGGCAGGTCCTACGGGCGAAACCAATGAGTTGTATGCCGCAGGCCGCGGTGTGGCTTTGGTGATTGTTGATGATTGCGAAGAGAAAGTGCCGGCACTGCAAACTGCAACAGCGATGATTACTGCAGCACTATTGGCAGGTAACAGCGTTCAATTGTGCAGTGATGACGTGCAGTTCAATACCTTAATTGCTGATGCTGCAAAACAAGCGAATCTACCAACCAACCTGGTGCAGGTTGCCTCGTACGACGCTGCTCAGCAGTTGTTGTCTTGCGATGTGCGAAGCGCGGGTTACGTAGGTAATTCACAAACGGCACAAGCTATCAATTTACAGCTTGCTAAGCGTGACGGTGCAATCGTCGGTTTAGTGGCTGAAACGGATCTGACCGCAATGAATGTTGCCAATGATCCACACCTATCGCTGCGCTTCATTACCGAGCGTACGCGAACTATAAATATAACAGCCGTGGGCGGTAACGCGACCTTGCTCGAACTTGGAAGCGAAGCTCACTAACCTTCAGTAAAATTGGCTCTAAGCTCCTTTGGTTGTTTCCATTTTTTGGTTTCTCCATTTTTGGATTCAACCCTTAGTGCTTTGGAGCCTCAATACCTAACTCAATGCACTCGCTTGCCTTTACGGTGAGTGTCTTGCATTGAATTAGGCATGGAAGGCTTTCTACAAAATGAGGACTATCAAATGATAGAAAACAGTTTTGCAATAACGACGACGTTCATTGCGTATCTAATTATGATGCTAGCGATCGGTGTTATTGCTTACAAACGTACATCTAACTCAACTGACTACTTCCTAGGTGGTCGTTCGTTAGGCCCATGGCCTGCTGCACTTTCTGCTGGTGCATCAGACATGAGTGGTTGGTTGCTACTTGGCCTGCCTGGTTACGCTTACGCTGCTGGCTTTGAAGCATTCTGGCTTGCTGGTGGCCTACTGGTTGGTACTTGGGCAAACTGGTTAATCAGTGCAAAACGCCTACGTACTTACAGTATTACAACTGAATCACTGACGCTGCCTGAGTTCCTATCTCGTCGCTTCAACGATAACTCTAAGCTGATCCAAACAATTTCTGCTTTCTTTATCCTTTTATTCTTCCTTTTCTACACAAGTTCAGGCTTGGTAGCAGGTGGTAAATTGTTTGAAACGGTATTCGGCCTAGATTACACAACTGCGGTAATTATCGGTACGGTATGTGTGGTTTCGTACACCCTGTTTGGTGGCTTCCTAGCGGTATCTTGGACTGACTTGGTTCAAGGCCTACTAATGTCTGCTGCGCTATTGATTGTACCAATCGCAGCAATGAACGGCGGCCTTGGCCAGTTATCTACTGACCTTCATAACATCAACCCAGAGCTACTCACGCTATGGAATGATGCGAAAGGTGAGCCTCTTTCTGCTATCGCGATCATCTCGCTAGCGGCATGGGGTCTAGGTTACTTCGGTCAGCCACACATCCTTGCTCGTTTCAAAGCAACGCGTAGCAATAAAGACTTAACAACCGCGCGTCGTATCGCGGTGGTATGGACTGCACTGTCTATGATTGGTGCAATGCTGGTTGGTCTTGTTGGTCTAATCTACGTAACGAACTCTGGTGCACCTAAGCTAGACGATGGCGAGAAGATCTTCATGCTTCTTGTGAACGCGATGTTCCACCCAGTAATCGCAGGTATCCTACTGGCGGCAATCCTAGCGGCAATCATGAGTACTGCGGATTCACAACTTCTTGTATCTTCATCTGCAATGGCAGAAGATCTGTATAAGCAAGTTCTGAAGAAAGACGCTACGTCAGAAGAAATTGTTCGTGTAGGCCGTTTCGCGGTTATCCTAATCTCTTTGATTGCACTTGTACTAGCGATGACGCCAGACAGTTCAGTACTTGGCCTTGTGTCTTACGCATGGGCTGGTTTTGGTGCTGCATTCGGCCCAGCTATCGTATTGAGCCTGTACTGGTCTCGTATGAACCGTAACGGCGCTCTAGCGGGTATCGTGGTTGGTGGTGTTACGATTGTACTTTGGAAACAGTTCACGGGCGGTTGGTTCGATGTGTACGAAATCGTACCGGGAATCATCCTATCGACTCTTTCTATCGTTATCGTGAGTCTAATTACGGGCGAGCCTGAAGACGAAGTTAAGAAGCAACACGCTGAGTTCGAGAAGAACCTCGTTGAGCTAGACTAATTTACATTGTAAAAATACCAATGAATTAGCAAAAGACATGAACAATAGAGTCACTTCGGTGGCTCTATTTTTTTATGTGAGTACGACCTTTGTCTTATTTCAAATTAAGTTTATTCGAGGTTTTCTGATATTGAAATGGGGGTTTACAATGTAAATCGAAAGCGAAGGATCTTGAGCGAGAAATGAAAGGTCTGTCTTGTTGGTGGCGTTTGATGTCAAAAAATAAAATAGAAAAATGGCTATTTTTTGAACTTGGCGCTCACTTTTGTGATTAGCTCGGTGAATTGTTGAACTGAATTGGACATGATGTGTCAATTGTCAGTAACCACTAAAGACCTATAGGACAAAGGTATGCCTGATCTCTATTGCAAAGGATGTAAAAAAACAACACTACATAAGTCTATAATGAAACGTTGTGAGTCAGAGCCCGAGACAACTTCTGGCCGTATGATGCAATGGACATCAAAGCTATTTAGTGGAAATCTGTATTACGATATGGAAACTCAGCACTTCTGCCGCACGTGTAACTGCCGTTGCGAAACAGGAAGTACTGTGCCCCAAGTTGGTTTAGCTTAACTTACAGTAAGCGCTCACTAACTTAGATCAAAAAACCTCCGTTTTAGGAGGTTTTTGCGTTTCTATGCGGCTTTGAGTGCTAGCTCAGCATCAATGGCGTCGCCATCAATTTTCACATCCCAACCGTAGTTTGAGTACTCATTTGCTAGTGCCTGAGCAACATCTTTTGATACCGTTACGTGTGTCCATGAACCAATACCGTAAGGTTTATATGCGAGTTCTTGCGTTTTCATAATAGAGTCATCCTTTCTCTTTGATAATTATATTATTCACTTTGGCCTATATCCTTTCTTTCGTTTCCGGCTCAACTTATTTGTTAATCGGGTCATTTCTATAATAATTTGTTAATAACCAGAGTTTGATTTATAAGGGTTCTTATCTATTTGTATGTGTTTATATCTGGCGTGAATATCATCCGTGCATTTAGTTTTTAAATGTGTGAGCGAGGTTTTCTTCGATTGCACTTGGTATGGAATATACTGAGCGGAATTTAGAATGTTTAAGGAATGTTATGTCTCAGCATCAGCTCGATCGTATCGATAAAGAGATACTAAGAATTCTGCATATGAAAGGGCGTTTACCTGTTGTTGAACTGGCAAAACAGGTCAACCTTACGACGTCACCTTGCTCTGATAGACTCAAGCGATTGGAGAAAGAGGGCTACATCACGGGCTATCATGCTGAGCTTTGTTCAGAAAAGCTGGGACTCGATGTTCAAGTCTTTATCCATATCCGTCTCGATCAGACTAGCTTTTCGATCTTCGACAAATTTGCCCAAGCCGTGGAAATGATGCCTGAGGTGGAAGAGTGCTACTCACTGTCGGGTGACTTTGACACCATGATCAAGGTTCGAGTGAAAGACATGAAGGCGTACCAAGCGTTTATGGCCACCAAGCTGGGCACCTTGCCTGGTGTGATTCAGACACGTAGTGAAGTGGTGATTGAAGAGCATAAAAAGGGCTTCGGCGTGAACCCTGAGTTGTTGGCAACTCTAAAATAGTGGCCTAATTTCGCTTACCAACGTGATTTAGATATAAAAAATGGAAGCAATAAGCTTCCATTTTTTGTTGAGCGTCAGATAAAGAGCAATCCGATAAACTTGTTCGCCTTAAAGCGTAATGGCCGCAGAGATTAAGCCAATCACACCACCGAATACACCGCCCCAAACCACAAGCCAGCCAAGGTGTTTCTTGATCATGGTCTGAACCATCTCTTTAACCAGCTTAGGTGTTAGTTCATTCAAGCGCTGATCGATGATCGCCTCAATGTTTTCTTTGATTTCATCCATCATCGCAGGCGATTCTAGCTCGTCTTTGATGGCATTTTTTACAGAATCACTCTTGCTGATTTCAATCACAGATTCTTGCATCTTCTCAACAAACGGCGCTTTCATTGGCTCTAGTGCTTCTGTGCCACCAAACATTGCCAACATACCGCCAAACTGAGAGTTCTCGATAACATGCACCAGTGAGTCGAATGCAGGGTTAAAGTCGATCTTCTGAATCACAGGCTCTAGATTGAGCGACTTTCCTGTCATCTCGCTGCTTAGGAAGCGGTCGATGTTACTTTCTGTAAAGAATTGCTCCATCATCAGTTGCTTGATGGCTGCCTTGAACTCTTCAAAGCGCGCTGGAATCACTCCAGAACCGTATAGGCCGGGTACTTTCTCGAACAACATGTGAATCGCAAGCCAGTTGGTGATGGCACCAGAAAAGGCGAATAGGCCTGCATAAAGCAAGTATTGGTTTGCTGTCGCATAGCCGCCAGCAAGCAGCGCTAACGCGATAACGTTAGTTAAGACACTTTTGTTCATGGTTGATCTCTAGAAAGAATATTGCGCGCATTTTAAGAAAAAAACGCCAAGAAAAAAACAAAAGGATCGATGAAGTTTATCGGACAGCTAGCAAAGAGCACCAAATAGCAGGCATAAAAAAGGCTAGCCTCCCCCCGAAGTCTAGCCTTATTCCAGAACGCGCAAGCGAGGCGTCTTTGGTGTTAATGTCATTATATAATTACGACATAACATTCTGCCACGTGTAATTTACCGCTAATAAACAAATTGATGTGAATCACGCCGCACTTTTAAAATAGCACAAAAATTAAGCGCTCGTGGCTTGCTCAAGGTCATCGGCAATGAAGCCACCGGTTTGGTGATTCCATAGCTGCGCATAAATACCATTCTGGTTAATCAGCTCTTGGTGCGTGCCTTCTTCTACGATATTGCCGGCATCAAGCACGATCAGGCGATCCATCGCTGCGATGGTCGACAGGCGGTGTGCAATCGCAATAACCGTTTTGCCTTCCATTAGCTCAATCAAGCTCTCTTGAATCGCTGCCTCTACCTCAGAATCGAGTGCAGAAGTTGCTTCATCGAGAACAAGTAATGGAGCATTCTTTAGAAGAACACGTGAGATAGCCACACGTTGACGCTGACCACCAGAAAGCTTAACGCCACGTTCACCCACTTGAGCATCGTAACCAACGTTGCCAAACGGGTCGGTTAGCGTTTCGATAAACTCATGCGCGTGTGCCTGTTTAGTCGCCGCGTATACTTCTTCGTCTGATGCCTCTGGTCGACCGTAAAGAATGTTGTCTTTGATCGAACGGTGCAGCAGTGAAGTATCTTGGGTCACCATACCAATGTTGCTACGCAGAGAATCTTGAGTAACGCTCGAGATCTCTTGGTCATCAATCAGGATGCGGCCACTTTCTACATCGTGGAAACGCAAAAGTAAGTTAACTAGGGTCGATTTACCTGCACCTGAACGGCCAACCAAGCCCACTTTTTCACCCGGTTTGATGTTGAGGTTTAGGTTGTTGATCACCCCCTTATTCTCACCGTAGTTAAAGCTTACATTGTCGAAGTTGATACCGCCTTGTGGAACCTCCAGAGGCTTCGCGTCTTTCTTGTCTTCAATAGCAATAGGCTTAGACAGAGTTTTAATGCCGTCAATCACGGTACCAAGGTTCTCAAACAGACCACCAATTTCCCACATGATCCATTTCGACATGCCGTTAATACGCAGAGCCAAGCTGACCGCAATCGCGATTGCACCCACGGTGATTGCGCTATCTAGCCATAGGTAGATAGAGATACCCGCAATGCTGAACACCAATAGATAGTTAGCGAATTCCACGCAGATGTTGAAGCCGGTTACCAAGCGCATTTGGCGGTGCACAGTATCTAGGAAGCCTTCCATGCCTTCTTCGGCGTATTCGGTTTCTCTTTTACTGTGTGAGAACAATTTCACCGTCGCGATGTTGGTGTAGCTATCAACAATACGACCTGTCATCAGTGAACGAGCATCCGCTTGCTCTGAAGACACGTCTTTTAGCTTTGGCACGAAGTGCAGTTGAATACCGATGTAAACGAATAGCCAAATCAGCATCGGAGCCATCAAGCGCCAATCTGATTCAGCAAGCATGAACAGCATCGCCGTGAAGTAAACCGTCACGTAGACAAACACATCGACCATCTTGGTCACAGTTTCGCGCACTGCAAGCGAGGTTTGCATCACTTTGGTCGCGACACGTCCGGCGAAGTCATCTTGATAGAAGGACAGGCTTTGCTTCAAAAGGTAGCGGTGTGCTAACCAACGAATCGACATTGGGTAGTTGCCCAGCAAAGTTTGGTGAAGCAATAGCGAGTAAACACTGATCAAGATTGGCATCACAACCAACAGCAGAATACCGAGCCCCATCAATGTCGATTCGTTGTCTGCTAAGAAAGTGTCTGGGTTGCTTGTTGATAGCCAGTCGACCAATTGCCCCATGTAACCGAACAGCGCGACTTCGATGATCGCGATGGTCATGCTCATCAACCCGAGCAAAATCAATGGTTTTTCGAAACCTCGAGTGTAATGGCGGCAGAATGCCAGTATGCCAGTAGGAGGTTGTATCGGCTCTCCCTTTGGAAAGGCTTCAGTAAAGCCTTCAAATTTCTTGTACATAGATTTCCCTTTATAAACTAGTGCATCTATAAGCGACTGCATCGTTGGTGCAGCTTTGTTTTTATAGTCTTGATTTGAAATTTAACTGTCTTAGTTTGAAATTATATAAGCGCCCATGGGTTCTTATCAGTATTAAATCATTCGATGGATTTTGTTCTAGCGCCTATTTAGGCACTTGGCTTTAAAACACTAAAACTTTGTCTAAGCGATGCAGGAAAGGTCCAAAGAGTGTCTTTCATGACGCTTATTTTAGATTGAATTAGACAGGAAAAGTTAAGCTGATTTCAAACGTAATTGATTGTTATGCAACGGTGATAATCCTAACGTTAAATGGATTGAATTGTAATCAAAACTCGTGATGGGCGAGAAAATGGAATCAGAATATTTATCCATAAAGTGACTTAACGAATATGCATACAGTTGGTTCTTTCTGATGTGCTGTTATCTTGCAGTAAAAATTACCGATTAATCTAAGATCTGCAGTAATTGTTTGGGATAAATATTCAAATCAATATTCTTTTCAGTGAATCTTGTCGTAACAAGTTGTTTACAATTCTGAAGTAAATAAAAGATAGGGACGGTTGAAATGTTAAACCTACACAAAAAATCACTTCATATCACTAATGTTCAAAACGCCAATTGCGTTGTTATGGTGCCACCAAAAGAGTTTAAATTTAACGAAGAAACAGCACGTGATAACGAATTTCAGCACAGAGTTAATCTGACCGAAGCTGAGGTGAAAGTAGAAACGATGGCCGAATTTAAAGCTATGGTCGCTTCGTTGCGTAAAGAAGGTGTGCAAGTTGTAGAGTTTGATTACCCAGAATTGGGCGTTGAAACTCCGGATGCTGTTTTCCCAAACAACTGGTTCAGTACCTGTAGTGATGGAAGCTTATTCACGTTCCCTATGGCGTGTGAAAACCGTCAGAATGAAGTTAAGCCAAATGCTCTTATTGAAGCGTTAGAAGCGTCGGGTCGCATTGTTAACCATAGCGAGTCTCTAGAGTCTTACATCGCGCAAGGTTCTTATCTAGAGAGCACGGGCGTGATGGTGATCGACCATATCAACAAGACCATCTACGCTGCGCTTTCTCAGCGTTGTGACCGCGAAGTGTTAGAAGATTATGCGAAGCGCATTGGTTATTCTCGCGTGGTCTCGTTCCAAACGGCATTACCGTCTGGCCAACCGATTTACCATACCAATGTGATGATGGCGATTGGCGATAACTTCTGCGTGATCTGTGATGAAGTGATTCCTGAGTTCGAACGCCGCTTTGTGGTGAAGTCGCTTGCTAAAGATAAGCAGGTTATCTCTATCTCAATTGATCAGATGAACCGTTTCTGTGGCAACATCCTGCAGCTTGAAACCGTGAATGGCGACAAGGTGATCGCGATGTCTCAATCGGCTTACGATGCGTTTTCTCCAGCCCAGTTAGCTCAGCTTTCGACGCATGGAAAACTGCTGCCATTTAACGTGAAAACGATTGAAGACATTGGTGGTGGTTCGGTGCGATGCATGTTGGGTGAGGTGTTCCTACCAACACGAGTTAATCGCTTGTAACAAGTATAGAAAGTATAACAAGCACTCACTTTCAGTAATGAATCTTTGAATACCACTCTTATCGCAGAGTGGTATTTTTGTTTTTGTCTTTCACATATAAGAGAACAGAGCTCGATACAGGAGTCAACGCGCAAAAGCTAATGGAAATAAGCTATGAAGCGTCCTTAAAAGCTCTGTGTTCGATGAACTGAGCCGACAGTGTTACGACTTCTTTGGAGTAGACGAGCGCCGTGTGGTTGAGTTTGAGGGCGTAAGTATCCGTTGCTCCTCTCAGGTTGGCGTCTTCGAGTGTGACTGTGCCATCGCCCGGGTTTCTTCCCAGAACAATACGTCCGACTCCGGCGTCGTAGGTACCTGTAATCACGCCAATCGGCACATCAATATCGTAGTCACCCAGGCCATCGCTTAAGATCATTTTGCTCGAACCAAATATAAAACCAAGCCCATGATTCGACAGTGTTTTGGCGATAGTTGCCCCATTGTGCGGCGTCCCTGCGGTAATAATGCAGGTGTCGGCAAAATTGGGCTGATAAAACTTAAAGTAGTGACGAATGAGTAAGCCACCGAGTGAGTGACCAAAGAAATAGACCTCATCGTATTCATTAAAGCGAGCATTCACGAAGCGATTGAGGCGTTTGGCTGCAGAAGGGAAACGCAGCGAGTTGTAGGCAAACTTGTGCGTTGTAAAGCCGCGTTTTTTGAAGTTTCTATCCAGATACTGCATGATCAACGCAGGCATATATAGACCATGAATTAAAACTATATGTTTGTTTTTATTATTCATTTTTGTCCTCCGTCTGATGATGTCCCCAGTATATTTAGTCGCAATTCTAAACTCAATAAAACTTGCTACGAATGAGACACAAAAGGCAGAGGTGTAAGTTATAAACAGTGCGTTCGTCATAGAGAAAAGGTGGGTTAGTCAGATCTCACTCCACCATACACATCTATGGTTAATCCGCCTTGTTTGGCGTAAGTATTGGGTGTTAGACCGATGGTTTTCTTTAGGTAACGAATCAGGTGCGGTTGGTCGCTAAACCCAAATTGAAAGGCGACGTCCATCCAGTCGATGTCATCCAAATTTCGCTTATACAAGTATTCCAACATCGCTTCGAGTTTGTTCATCGATTGGCACTGTTTTAATGTCAGCCCTGTTACCTTGTTGAAGCTTCTTTCCAATGTTCTTTGCGAGCAAAACAGCTTGTCTCCAAGCTCTGCAATCGGTGTCGAACCAAGCACACCCAACACCTTGCGTGTGAGTTCGCTGTGCCTATCCGTTTTAGCTGTCGATAGCCAAGGCAGCATTAAATCATCTAACTGCTGACAGCAGGCCTCAACATCGGTTTGAGCGAGCTTGATCAGCGACATTACTTCGGCATTAGGATTATCTAACAAACTCGCGAGATCGATAGGGTTAACACTGTCTAGGCTGGGGTGTGGACAGTCTGGAATATCTAACGTGTACAAGGCTCCGACATGGAATTTAATACCTAGGTGAACAAAGGGCTTTGAGTGATCCAATTCGATGGCTTTATGGTGTGGTAACAGCAGATGGCAACCAACGCCTTGATCGACCTGTTGCTCAATCGTGTAGTGATATGCCTGCTCGCTTGGCGATAAGATGAGGTGCGCCGATGGATCGGGATTGAGTATCGGAAATTGATGAGTTTGAGCGTCGGGTGTCTTTTCGATCAGCCAGTAGCAATCAATGAACTGAGCAACTTCAGGAGATTTTGGAGACTGTAACCAATTGATCATTAGACCTTCTATTTTTAATGACTGCCATCCACAACTATATGTGTATATCGCTGCAGGTGACAGTTTTTATCTGTATCTATTGTTAGAGCTTAGTCTTGATACTTGGTAATCCGAATCAAGGCTAATCAGTTTCCTTTAGTTAACTAAAATCAAACTGCAAGATACGATGTTTTGAAGACAATCCAGCGCGAGTGATGGCCTTTTGTGCTCCAATGTTGCTGCTTTCCGTAGAACACATAGCTTCTAACCCTTGGCTGTTAGCGAGCTGCTTTAGAAAGTTAAGAACACGCGTTGCTAAGCCTTTACCGCGTTCTTGTTGTGCGACAATCATACCTAGGTCGGCAAACTGTGTTTGATGCTCATCGAACTTACGGCACTCTCCAGTAGCGAGAATGTCGTCACTTTCCCAGTAGCCCCATAGCTCTTGACGGGCAATCAAATTACCGTAGTAACCGGTGAGCCACTCTTTTGGCGCGCCAATCGCTGATGAAGCAAACTCAACGAACTGCTCCAGTTGTTCTTCTGTCGCGAGGCTCATCTCTATCTCTTCAATGTGGTCTGAATCACACTCAGATCTGGCTTGAGAGTTTTGGCGGTACATCATCGCATTCACTTTAAATGACTCTGTGTTGTCGACACTCAGTGATAAATATTGTGGCTCAGCCGTACTCACGAATGCGCCTTTCACCTCACCAATCACAGAGCTGTTGTTCTCTACGATTAAGGGGAACAAGTTTTCAATATGAGTGCTGGCTGTTGGTGCTAGATAGAACTGAAGTAAATAGCCTTCGCCATTCAATACGCAATAACCGACAAGATTACCGTTTTCGTAAAAACCAAAATGGTCAGACATTGGCACAAAGCCCAAGTGCCACATGCCATCGAGTGGCGCTGTTGACTCAGCAAAGTAAGCCGTTTTAAATTCGTTTAAGTCGCTAAGTGTTGAGATTTTTTTGATGTCTAACATCGCTTGAATTCCTGCTGTCTTGATTCGGTAGAGTGCGTGGTCGTCATCTTGTTCTCAGGTACGTCAATTGACGATGAGATAATTGATTAGCTGAGCCACGTTTCAATAACTGCAATTGTAGGCGACGGCTTGAGGCCGGTATTGAATAAAAACGACAGTTTTGAAAGGTACAAAAAAGGGTCTCATAAATGAGCCCCTTTGGTTGGAATATTTGCGAGTCGGCCTTTGAAGCTACCGACACGCAGCAAAAATGTCTTGGTTCTCTCGGTATTCTTTGGTTTGCACGTCCATTAGGCCAAGCAAGGAGTCGAACAGGTTATCGTGAGAAAAGCTCTGCTCTTTCCCCGCCTTTCTTAAGCAGGTCTGGTCTATCCCTTTCTGCTCGGCGAAACCATCAGACATCCACATTATCATAGGCACATGGGTTTGCTCTTTCGGTGCCAATGAATAAGGCATGCCGTGTAAGTAGACGCCATTTTCTCCCAATGATTCTCCGTGATCGGAAATGTACATCAGCGCAACATTGTACTTATCGGTGAGTTTCTCTAGCTTCTGAATAGCCTGTGATAGAAAGAAATCTGTGTACAAGATGGTGTTGTCGTAGGTGTTGACCACTTGCTCTTTGGTGCAGTTTTCGATATCAGAACGTGGGCAGTCTGGCACAAACTTCTTATGATCTTCTGGGTATCGCTCAAAGTAAGTTGGGCCGTGAGATCCGGAGATATGATAGAAAATGATGCTATCTTGTTTAAGAACTTGAGTATCTTGTTCGAAGTTCTCTAGCATGGCTGTGTCATAGCACACATCTTTATTACACAGCGGGTCGCTGTCTTTGGCGACGAGAGTCATCTCTTTGATTCGATGTGCGACCGCCTTGTCTCCACCATCGTGCTCTCGCCAGATAGAGTGAATGCCCGCGCGGTTCATAATGTCGACTACGTTATCTTGGTTGTAGGCTTTGTCGCGATCGTAGTTGCTTCGGTTCATGTTAGAAAACATACACGGCACAGAAACCGCAGTGGCTGTTCCGCATGACTGAACATCAGAGAAAAAGATCGGATTATAGGGTTTGGTATGAGCATTGGTTTCTTTCTCATAGCCATAATATTGGTAGTTATATACACGTGCTGTTTCACCAAGAACAAACACCAATAAGGTCGGTTTGGTTGCCGCTTTTGCTTGTGGCTTGAGTTGAGCATCTAATCCCAATTCTTGATAGGGGATGGGCTGTTTGATGTAGGTGTTATTGATGTATTTGACTGTTGATGCTACGTATTCGGTCGGAATGATCATCTTTTTAAGATGAGAGTTATTACGACCAATCGACACATAATCTTTGTAAAACAACCCGGCAATGATGGTAATGACGATCAACGAAGAGAGCAATCCAATCGCCTTCCCAATAGCAAAATCTTTCCAAGATTCTCTTTCAAGATCCGTAAATAAAAGCAGCAGTGACGGGACTCCTCCCATCAGAACAAACCATAAAATAGAATAGCTGCTTAGGTAGCTAGCAGCCTCTCCGCTGTTGGTTTCGAAGACGTTTTCTATCATTCCATAGTCTACAAAAATGCCGTAGTTGAACATGCTGTAGCTGACTAAAGAGGAAGTAAGTAGTAACAAGATAAAAAAAGCTTTGGCGAATATCGGCCAGTTGAATACTTGAAAGATAAAGTTGAATGCGGCGAGAAAGAAAAATGGGATCGAGATGATAAACCCAATGCTTTCGGCTTGTGAGGCACTAAGAATATTGAACAGTTCGCGTGAGATAGGCAAGTTAATGACAAGCAGGTAATACACTGCCAAAACGAAAGGGAGTTTGTTTATCGACATGTTTAAGCGTGGTAGATTCATAGGTCTTGTCTTCCTGTGTCACTTATCCCTTTATTTTAGTCTCGCCACCAAGAAAGCTCTAATATCAATGCATAAAGCTCAAATAGAAGGCGCTGAGCGATAAACTGGCTAAAGTGAAATGACGCTAAGGTGTGTAGATACAAAAAATTCACTTTACTGAGTGACCTTCATGACAAGGTGGAACAGCAAAGTGAATTAGTATGTTCAGCTTATTCTATGTGGTTCAATCACATTAGAAGTTGTATGAACCACCGAAGCTAATGCTGTTGAAGGCAAGCGTGTGGTCACCAGCTGATATCTGAGAGTTCTTAAATTGGACCGTGTCGTCTACGCTTACTGCATCCGCTTGCGAGATTAAGCGTAGCGTTAGGTGTTCGATTGGCGTGTATTCAACACCTACACCAAAGTGGAAACCCGTACCGCTGTCATCAGCGTAACCAGCACTCTTATTTGCGTTTAGGTCAACAGAGCTTAAACCTGCCAATACGAATGGGCGGATTGTGTTGTCGAATGTGTAACCAAGATTTGCTGACAAAGAAACAGACGTCGGAGACAGCTTTTCAGCGCTATTTTTGTAGTTTGCGTAATCTGTGTAGCCAAGTTCAACACCTACGATACGGTTGAATTGGTAGCCGCCGTATAGGTTGTAGCCCATGCCATCTGAATCTAAGCTACCGTGACCGTCTGTGTCAGAATCTTGGTAGACACTAAGTCCGCCACCAATGTACGCACCGCCGTCAGTACCTGCTGCTAAAGCTGGAAGAGAAACTGCGCTGATTAAACCCAGTGCTAATGCTGATTTCGTTATCTTGTTCATCTTTGTTACTCACTCTTAAATGTCATGCCAGTATCAATAATTTTTATTTTGCGACCTTTCGACCGTTGGTGAGTATTATTCCGTAGTCTTGTATGTATTACTGTATGGCTTTGTAAGCTGAATCGTTACATAGTAGAAAAAATACACATCAGGTTGCTTAGTGAGTCAGGCTGTTTAAAACAAGGAATAAACATGCTAACGAAACAAAACACAGGTTTGGTGGTTGTGGACGTACAAGGCAAGCTCGCACGCCTTGTTGATGAGAGCGATACGCTGATTGCTAATTGCGGGAAGTTAGCTCAAGGAGCGCAGGTTTTGGGGCTGTCAATTATTCGTTTGGAGCAGAACCCAGAGAAGCTAGGTGCTACAGTCGACGAACTTAATGACTTGCTGAATGATGCAAAGCCGATACCTAAATTCACTTTCAACGCGTGTGATGAGCCCAAGTTTGTTGAGGCGGTTCAAGCCAAGGATGTAGAGACTTGGTTAGTGTGTGGTATTGAGGCTCATATTTGTGTTTATCAAACCGCAATGGGGTTGTTGGAACTTGGGTACAAGGTTCAGGTAGTTGGCGACTGTGTTAGCTCACGAACGGCACTCAACAAAGATCTGGCAATCCGTCGACTAATGGATGCTGGTATCCAAATCACAGGATTAGAAATGAGCTTATACGAGCTAGTGAAAGATTGCCGCGCGCGTGAATTTAAGCTCATTCTATCCTTGATTCGTTAATCACCGAGAGGCTGTCTATCGCCACCGCCTCGGTAAGAATCGAGCGCAACTTTCAAGCGACGCAGTTTGTCGCGCGAACGGTTCTTGTGATTGACTGCGATTCCCATAGAAAGCACATCCACTAACGCCAACATAGCGTAGCGAGAAGCCGACGGCTTGTAGATGAAGTCGGTTTCCATATGCTTGATGGGTAACAAGATATCGGCAATTTTTGCTAGCGGTGTATCTTGTGGGGTAATCGCAATGATCTTAAGTCCGTACTGCTTAGCCAGCTCTGCCGTTTCTGTGATCACTGGTGTAAAGCCAGTCGCAGAGATCATCACCATTACGTCATTAGCATCTGCCGTGGCAGCAACCATACGTGACATCAAGCCATCGTTGTACGACACCACTGGGTAGCCTAAACGAAACAGTCGATGTTGCAGCTCTTGAGAAGCAATGGTTGAACCACCACCCATACCAATAGCAATGATCTGTCTGGCGTTATGCAGCCAGCTGACTGCGGTTTCAACGTCTTGCTCTTTGAACAAGGTGCGGTTGATGTCTAGGCTTTGCTTGATCGATTCGTAGATACCTTGATAACCCGTTTGGTCAACCGGTTCGAGGATAAAGCGCTGGCCAACGGTTAGCGTCTGAGCCAACTTAATCTTCATATCACGTACGTTGCTGCAACCGATCGCTTTAGCAAAACGTGTAATGGTGGCTTCACTCACTTGAGCGCTTTCAGCAAGCTCTGTGATGCTGGCATTGGCAGCAAAATCAATGTCGTCCATGATCAGCTTAGCGACTTTTTTCTCTGCATCACGAAGAGCGGGAAAACGCTCCGTTATCTGTGAAATGATATCTACTTCTAAACTCAAGAATCCTGATCCTTTGTTGATGGGGCTAATCGTTATTACCTAGTTATTAAGAATCTAGCTCGTAAGAAGCAAGCTCTTTAGCTTTTTATGAGCACTAATCCATTAAAAACTAAGCCTTAGCCCCGTTAGTATATCTTATTGCTTCGCTGATTCTAGCTTATTGAAAAATCGAACTAGAAGCAGGTTTCCACCCAGTTTGTTACCTGATGGTCGTCATCGCTGATGGCAATGTAGCGCCACTTATCGAAGGTTAAACACGGGTGTGAGGTTGAGAATGCAATCATGTCGCCCACTTCAATTTCAGAAGAGCCGTCCGTTTCAACAAAGGTATGCTGATCCATCACGGCGGTCGCAGTCAGCCCTTTCACAGAGATAGCTTCGCCATTGCGATAGCCGCGTTCGGCAATAGGTAACCCCGCATCAAAGGCCACATCACGCTTGCCTAGCCCAACAACTAGTTTGGTCGGTTCTGGGCGAGAGATTATATACGCCCATACCTCAAGTGCCGATTCCAGATCTCCACCCAATTCGCACGCGTAACCTTGGTTTACTTGGGCACGCTGCAACACCTTGCTTTGAGCGTCTAGGTAGATACCTGTGTCGTGAATCGCGTAACAGCCCGGGCGGATGATCGCCAAGTAATCGGTTAGGTTCGCTAAACATTCTGCAACCACGTCATACCAAGCCGAACCTGCACCAGTGATGATAGGTTGACCGGTAATTAAACCGTCTGATGCGAGGCTTTCGACCGAGGTCAGCGCTTGGTTTAAGAAGGTACGAATGTCTTGCTCGGCATTGTCGCCATGAATCACGCCCTCATACACCTCAATACCCGCTAGCGAAAGTGCAGGCGTATCTTGAATGGTTTGAGCCAGTTCTAAAACTTCTTGAGGTGAACGACAACCACAACGGCCACCCGGAACACCAAACTCGATTAGAGCTTTTAGCGTCTGCTTTTTGTTGGCGAAGTATTGGTTGAGTTGCTGCACGTTTACCGATGAATCCACACAGCAATAGAAATCAACGTCGAACTCACTAATAAGCTGTTCGATGATCGCCATGTTGGTTTTACCTACCAATTGGTTAGCCATGATGATTCTTTTTGCGCCTGCCATTGCTGCAATTTCTGCTTGTGCAGGTGTCGCAACGGTAATTCCCCAAGCGCCATTTTCTAGCTGTTGACGGAAGAAATCAGGCGTCATCGATGTTTTGCCATGTGGCGACAATTTAACCTGATGATGATCGGCGAATGATTGCATCCAATTCAGGTTATTGGTCAACGCTGATTGTTTGATAATTGCTACCGGAAGCGAAATGTCTTCATCAACCAGTCGATAAACACCGTTCTCAGATTGTGATACTGCTCTCCCTTTTTGGCCTTTTTCAGTCAAGATGAAACTATCTTTTTGATACTTTATAACATCTTTTTGTGCAGGGTTATGTTTCATTGCTGATTCCTAACATGATTTAAGTGGTTGTTATTTAATGTTTAAATATATCCGTAATGTGTTTTGTGATAGAAACTATCACACAAATTAAAATATTATGTGTGTTTTGTCACTGAAAATAATCGGCTGGATTTCTAATATAGCTCCATCAACAAAGTGGATTGAGAGAGTGAGAAATGTTGTTCGATACGATAATTAAAAATGTAGAGGTGTTTGATGGCACCGGCGAACAATCGTTTTGTGCCGATGTAGCAATCCGAGATGGAAAAATAGCCGAAATTGGTCAAATCGATCACGAAGATTGTGGCCAGTTGGTTGAGGGAGCAGGCTTAGCATTGGCTCCTGGATTTATCGATGTACATACACATGACGATACCAACGTAATTCGTTACCCAGACTGCCTGCCTAAGATCAGTCAAGGTGTCACAACCGTGATTGTTGGTAACTGTGGTATCAGCGCATCACCAACCGTTTTGGCTGGCGATCCACCTGACCCAATGAATCTTTTAGGCGCACAAGCTGATTTCAAATACCCAACCTTTGCCGCGTATGCACAAGCCGTAGAGCAAGCGCAACCAGCGGTGAACGTAGCAGCGTTAGTTGGCCACACCACACTGCGTAACCAAGTGATGGACGACCTACAACGCACCGCAAGCGAAGAAGAAATCGCGGTAATGCAAACCAACCTTGATTTAGCGATGGAGCAGGGTGCACTGGGTTTGAGTTCAGGTTTGGCTTACGCCAGCGCGAAACAAGCTAATGCCAACGAAGTGATGCAGTTAGCGAAAGTGCTTTCTAGCCATGGCGGCATCTATACCACGCATATGCGTACCGAATTTGAAGAGATCTTAAGCGCGATGGAAGAAGCGTTTGAGACTGGGCAATACGCGAAAGTACCGGTTGTTATCTCTCACCTTAAATGTGCAGGTGCAGGTAACTG
The DNA here is from genome assembly GCF_041469805.1 of Vibrio sp. 10N.286.48.C11. Taxonomy (NCBI): domain Bacteria; kingdom Pseudomonadati; phylum Pseudomonadota; class Gammaproteobacteria; order Vibrionales; family Vibrionaceae; genus Vibrio; species Vibrio sp. 10N.286.48.C11. Next base: position 75,137 of record NZ_JBFRLK010000032.1, read on the forward strand.
GGGCAGAACCGTTGAAGTACTTGATTTGATGGACAAGGTTTCTGAGCACCAAGATGTGTCTTGCGACTGCTACCCATACTCAGCGAGCTCTTCGACATTAGATTTGAAACAGGTGACGGACGATTTCGATATCTTCATTACTTGGTCTAAAGCAAAGCCAGAACATGCAGGCAAAACGCTTAAGCAGATTGCTGATGAGATGAACCTACCACTGATGGACGCAGCAAAAGCGCTTCAACCAGCCGGTGCGGTTTACCACTGCATGGATGAGAACGACGTAAAGCGCGTATTGAAATACAAGCTGACCATGGTTGGTTCTGATGGTTTACCCAATGACCCGCATCCACATCCAAGATTGTGGGGCACCTTCCCGAAAGTCTTAGGTCATTACTGCCGAGATGAAAAACTGTTTGCGCTACCAGAAGCGATTCACAAAATGACCGGAATGTCTGCGAAGCGCTATAACCTCGCGGGAAGAGGTGAGATTCGCCAAGACGCATTTGCCGATTTAGTTTTATTTGACCCAAAGAATATTAAAGACACAGCAACATTTGAAAATCCTATGTCAGTTGCTGAGGGAATCGAAAGTGTATTTGTAAATGGTGAGTTAACTTACCAAAAAGGAAAAGTGAAAAATAATCGTTCAGGCGTTTTTATTTACCGTAATTAGAATTTAATTATTTTATTAGATATACAGTAATAAGAAAACGACGAATTAATTTAAATATATTGGAACAGAACCAATATTATCTATAAAGAAGTGGAGTTAAAAAATGACTATTAAACGTTACGGTGTTGAAGGCGGTACAGGTACAGGCGGACAACATTTACCATTTGCACGCGCAACTGAAGCGGGTGGTTTCCTATACGTTTCTGGCCAGACACCGATGACAGATGGTGAAGTGGTAGAGGGTGGCATTGTTGACCAGTCTCGCCTAGCGATCCAAAACTGTGTCGATATCATGACTGAAGCGGGCTACGGCCTAGAAGACGTAATGCACGTAAAGGTTGTGCTAACGGATTCTCGTTACTTCCAATCTTTTAATAAGGTATTCAAAGAGTTCTTCGGTGCTAACCCACCGGCTCGTATCTGCATGGTTTGCGACCTAGTTGTAGACGTGAAGGTTGAAGTAGATGTGACTTGCTACCGCGCGGATCGCGTTTAGTAATAACCTAATCACAATTACCTACTTAGAGAGTATTAGGGGTTAGTCATCCCTGTTATTATCCTTTAATACTCTCACCCTACATTTATAAAAATTACTTTAATTAAAATAGATAAAATCAATAAAGT
>NZ_JBFRLK010000033.1:0-27123 GCF_041469805.1 Vibrio sp. 10N.286.48.C11
TTGTTTGGCGACTAAACCATGTCACTTACTACCGTTTTTGTTTTTAGTTCCCGCTAATGCGCGATGAACCTTATTTGTTTCGACCTAGTGAGTCAGAAACAGATAAACGGCTCTTTTATTGAGTGGGTGCTGGATTCGAAATCTAGCTCACGAAACCTTAGAGATTGAGTCTACTCAGTGATCTCTTGCAGCACTTCTCCGATTGACCCGCTTGGTTGGGTGATACCCAGTTTGTTCGAAAGCGTTGGCGCAATATCATATGGCGTCACTGGTCGCGATACCTTCTTAGCTTCAACGTCGTAGCCTGCAAAGATCACAGGCACATGAGTGTCGTATTTCCACGGAGAACCATGTGTAGAGGCAATTTGGAGGCCTTCCATGTCGTTAATGTAGCTGCGCGGTGCAAATACTACGTACACGTCGCCAGAACGAGCAGGGTGGTAGTTGTTTTTAATTAGCTGCATCACATGCGTATCCGGTACTCGGTTAGCCGCAATGTCACTACTTGATACAGCAAACGCAACACCTTTCACTTTTGCAATTTCATCCGCAATAGCTTCTTGGACCTTAGCCAGATCAAGCTTCTTCTCAGCGATCAGATCATGATTCAGATAGATGTAAGGTTGTGCGTACAAGCGAATCGCGTCTTTGGTTAAACCAAATTCATCCTTCAATCGTTTCTCAACACCACTCGAGAGTAGTGTGTCTTTATTGAAGTATTGAGCTTGATTGAAACCAAGCGCATTTGCCGCAGGTGAAGATTCAGGTACACCGTGGTCGGCAGACAGCACAATCAATGTGTTTTCTAGCCCGACTTGGTTATCCACGGTTTTGAAAAGCTTAGCGAGAGTCTTATCAAGTCGGATAAGGTTGTCTTCTGTTTCTAGGCTTTCAGGGCCGTAAAGGTGCACCACGTAGTCATTTGATGAGAAACTCACTGACAGATAATCGGTCACGTCGCCTTGGCCAAGCTTCTCTTGCATCAACAAGGTGCTAGCGAAGTTTTCCGTGATTTCGTCACCAGCAGGGCTGACGGTTAGCGTTGTGCTGTAGTACTTGTAACTTGCCGGGCCATAAGGATGAGGGAAGGTGCGTTGGAAGTCACCGAGTTTCACTTTGTGTTCGGTATCGTGTTCTTGCAACGTGTATTTATCACGCGGTAATGAGAGCTCCCATTTCTGTTTGGAATACTGAGCAGCAATCGCTTTCTCGTTCCAGCGTGATACCCAATCTGGATACTCGTCATAGTAATAGTTACTGGTGACAAACTCCGATTGTGCTTTGGAGAACCAGAAGGCTTTACCACTGTGTCCTGCCAATGAGATTGCGCCGCGGTCTTTCACTGATACACCGAATACTTTTGATTTGCCACTATTGGAAATCGTCAGTTCGTCACCAAACGTGGTGGAGAGTATTGGCTCTGGAGAGCGGCCATCGCCTTGTGCTGTCTTCTGCGTTGGGTCGATCTCTGTTGCTTTATCGACACCTGCACCAGAGGTCAGCATTTGGTAGTTACCGTCTTCTACGTTATACACCAAACGTTCTTCGCTACGGTCATACCAAACGTTACCTACCATGCCGTGTACGCTCGGTGGAGCACCTGTTGCAAGAGACACATGGCCCACGATCGTTTCCGTGTTGCCATGTTGGTAGTTTGCGTTGGTGTAGTAGGTACCATCATCCATTAAGTACCGGAAACCGCCTTCACCGAAGTTGTGCTTATATCGTTCGATTAGATCTGCGCGCAGGCCATCTACCGTGATTTGAAGGACTAGATTTGGCTTTTCCTCAGCTGAAGCTGGGAGAGCGCAGAGTAACGCGAGGGTTAGTCCTGAAAGCTTGGTGTATTGCATAGAGTTTCCTTATTCACTGTTGCCGCTGAGTTCTAATGTTTGGTCAGGTTTCCAACGTTTGGCCAGATTTGTAACGTGTGTGCATTGCGAATCGTATTTTTAGTATTGTTGGTGACGATTAGTGAACCATAACCTTCGGCATCTTTAGTTAGTTCGCTTCGTTAGCTAGTTCACATCCTTAACTAAACGCAGCCCCATATCTGACATAGTGATCGATTGGCTTGCGAAGTCACGACGGTAACTTTCAGATTCATTTTCGTCATAAGCAAAGCTGCCACCGCGAACCGATTTGTGTGATAAACCGACGTCGCTGTGTTTTGCGTTGTTAGGGTTGTCTGTTGGACCGAATCGGTAGAAGGTGTCATCGAAGGCATCGATAACAAACTCGCCCACGTTTCCTGTCATGTCATATAAGCCTAGTTCATTTGGTTTCTTTAGCCCGACTGGATGTGCGCTATTTTTAGAATTTGCTGAGTACCACGCAACATCATCTAAGTTATTGGAACCACTGTAAGTATAGCCTTTACTTTTATTGCCACCTTTGGCTGCAAATTCCCATTCAGCTTCAGTAGGCAGACGGTATTCTTCACCCGTTAATTCATTCAACTGCTCAACAAAATAGTTTGCTTGCTGCCAACTAAGGTTATTGACCGGAACTTGTGGGTTTTGGAAATAACTGAGAGATGAACCCATCACCGATTCGAACAATTCTTGAGTCACCTCAAACTTCGCAATATAGAAACTATCTACAGTTACATTACGTGCAGGACGCTCTGCTTTGGTCGCTTCTGGACCGTTCGACCCCATGGTGAATGTGCCGCCTTCAACCAACACCATCTCTTGGTCAATTTGTTGGGCGATGGGGTGTGTAGGCACGCTTGCACAGCCACTCAGAAGGATAGTCATGGTGACGCTGCTAATTGTTGCTAACTGTTTGTAATTAAGAAATTTCATCACGTGCCTCAGATGTTCGAAATAGGGTCTAATTCTAACGTTTAAGGTCATTCCTATTGGTTATAAAGGGTATAACATGTCACCTGTTCGAATAGGAATTATGATGGGTCCAGAATACTAAAATAGGTAGGTAAATCATGCATATTACTCAAGGTCCACAATATAACGGTAAAGCGTCTAAGCGCTTGCATGTCATGGCTAAGCCGATTGGCGCAGCATGCAACATTGACTGTAAATATTGTTACTACCTAAGTAAGCAAGATTTGTTGAAGTACAAGAAAGGCAGTTCTCCAAGAATGGATGATGAGACGTTAGAAACCTACATCCGACAATACATCGAAGGTCAAAACACGGCAGAAATCATCTTCTCATGGCAGGGTGGTGAACCTACCATGCTTGGTTTGGCCTATTTTGAACGTGTGGTTGAACTACAGAAGAAGTACCAACCTGAAGGTGTATTGATTTCAAACGATTTACAAACCAATGGTACCTTGCTGAATGATGATTGGGCGGAGTTTCTTGTGAAGAACAACTTCCTGATCGGTTTGAGTATTGATGGTCCCGAAATGCTGCACAATGCCTATCGTGTTAACAGAGCTGGCCGTGGCACATTCAAACAAGTGATGGCGGCTGTGGAGCTGCTGCACAAACACCAAGTGAAGTTCGCAACGCTTACTTGTGTGAATAACCTCACCAGTCAAAATGCACTTGAGGTCTATCGCTTCCTACGTGATGTTGTGAAGTCACCGCAAATGCAGTTTATTCCTATCGTTGAACAGAAAACGTTCCGAACGGTTGCACCACAAACATCCCAAGTAAGCGAGCAGCTTAAACAAGGCGACAAACGCCTGATCCCCGGCCATAAAGATTCAATCATGGAATCGTGGTGTGTGTCGGACTTGGCTTGGGGTAACTTCTTGATTTCTGTGTTTGACGAGTGGGCCAAGAACGACATCGGCAAGGTGTTTGTTCAGTATTTTGAAGCGAGCGTAGAAACATGGATTGGGCGTCCGAACCCACTGTGTACCTTGAATGAGATATGCGGAAAGGGCTTGGCAATGGAGCCAAATGGCGATGTTTTCTCATGCGACCACTATGTTTACCCTGAGTACAAAATTGGCAATATTCATCACGAGAAACTTGATGATTTGGCGTACAGCGCACCACAGCAAAAGTTTGGTTTTGCTAAATCCCGCACACTGACCAGTCAATGTCAGCAGTGTGATTACAAGTTCGCTTGTCATGGTGAGTGCCCTAAGAACCGCTTTATCAAAACTCGTGCAGGCGAACCGGGCTTGAACTACTTATGTGCAGGTTGGCATAAGTTCTTTTCTCATGTCGATAAGTCGATGGCGTACATCGCTCGCGCGATGGGGCATCCGGTTGCTCATGGTAAATTCAGCGACTCAGTATTGATGGCGCATCGAGCAAAACAGGCGCAACAAGCTACGTTCGAGACCAAGTTTTAACTCGTTCTTTGGATCAACAGGTCCAAGATAAATTTAATCAGATACGAGTCTAAGGACAGGCTAAGTTCTCCAGTTTAAGGTAATACTATGATGAAGAAGAGTTTAGCGACGGCTGTTGCTTTATTGATTTCAACGTCCGCATTAATTTCAACGTCTGCGATGGCTGCGAATAGCGTTCAACAAACGGTTGACGCGCCAGCACAAAATATCAATCAAGTGCTTGAAATGACGGACACTCAAACCCGCATTCAACAGTTGTCTTACATGGCACAAGATCAGAATCAATCTGTTGAAAATCGTACTGGTGCACTGCAAGAGCTTGCTTCATATCCAAGCCAAAATTCGCTGGTGGCGGTGGCAAGAGGCTTAAAAGATCAAAACCCTGAAGTTCGTGAAGCGGCGGTTATCGGTTCTGAACCTTACCAACTTGAACATCGCTGGGCGTTAGTTTCACCCTTGCTAAAAGACAGCGATACCATGGTTCGCCATACGGCAACGTCAAACCTAGTCCGTGACTTCAATGCATTGGATGACGAGCAGAAAGCACAAATTGAACCACCAGTCATAGAGCTTATTAGCTTCTTGGAAACGCAAGAATCTGAAAAGTACCAATTACTGTTTGCTGATGTGCTTCGTTGGCACAATGACTGGGATAAGGCGGAAACGGTTTATCTAGAGCTGATCAATACGCATCCAAAAGAAGCGCAAGTTTGGTTGAGCTACGCAGATAATTTTCGAGCTCAGAACAAAGATAAGCAAGCAGTCGAAGTATTAGATCGTGGTTTGGAGAGCGTGCCAAACAACGCCGCTCTGCATTATTCGAAATCGTTGACTCTGGTTCGCCTTGAAGACAAAACTGCGGCAGCCAAAGAGATTGAAGTGGCAGCGAAGCTAGCGAAAGATAACAGCTACTACTGGTACCTAAATGGGGTATTACAAGAAGAGTTGGATATCGACAAGTCGACTAAATCGTTCGAGAAAGCATATTTGATCTCTGGTTCTCCAGAGCAGCTATACGCGGTATGCGATATCTATGTGCGCTACGGAAATGAAAAGACCGATGATTGCTTAGGTGAGCTAGGTAAAGTAGCTCCTGACTATGTTATTGATCAGTTGAAAGATAAACGAGTAGCGCCAAGCTCATAATATCCTAATGAGTAATTAGCGAAGCCTATAATGAAAAGCCAGTCGACACGTTCGACTGGCTTTTTCGCATCCATGAACTGCTTAGACGAGGTTCAAGCAACTAAAGACAAAATAAGGGCAAGCCTGTTACTTGCCCATTTCGTTTTATTATTCACCCATAGAGCTTGATGCACGGCGTCTGTCGGTCGCGCCATAGATCTTGCCATCTTTGACTTCAATGGCATTCAAGCCACTGACGACTGGAATGACATGCACCGGATAACCAAGCTGCATGAACTCTGGTACTAACATTTCGGCGTAGGTTTTCTTTTCGACGAGCAAACCCGTTGGGTCATAAGGTTTGGTGCGATCAATCTTGGTCTTTGTCTTTTTGGTAAAACAGCGCAAAAGTACCGCCGCCAATCCCAGTCATATCCGGTTCAACCACCGACATTGTCATCTGCATCGCCACCATTGCATCGACTGCATTACCTCCTTGCTTGAGTACCGAATACCCAGTGTTGCTTACATATGGATTCGTTGCACTTACCATAAACTCTTCGCCAGTTTCGTCTGGCGTAATTGGAAAAGGATTTGGCTTAGCCGCGAAACCGACCGCTGAAACCAAACTTAAAGATAAAGTCGCTATTCGCATGCGTTCTCCGTTTAAGGTATCTGTTTATTCGCTCTAAGATTGACCGAGTAAGGGCGGTGAAGTTCGTGAGTTTGCAGCCTTTTTACACAACACTGACGCTGCTGACAGAATCATTAAATAGTAGAGAATTTTGCGGCTTAAATTTATTGCGAAGCTAAATGTAAGGGCAAACTTGGGTTCTCAATATTAATTTAACTATCTTGAAATCCTAATTTTTGAATAACTAAAGCGATTTTGGAACATGATGAATTACAGTCTTATGGAGAGGTGTTCAGTTTGATGTTGAACTCGTTTTTAATAAAGTAGTTAATTATACATGCTGATTTATATGGTTATTCTTACTTGTATAATAATTTATAAATAATATTAACATTTTTGTCACCATTTTCGGTGTGACAGATTGATATACTGGTCAGATCTGTTATTATTCAAAATACATTTGCAGTTCATCATACTGTTTAACAAAGGGAGCTTATGTTTACACTATCGATCAAAAATAGGATTTTGGCTTTATGTTTAGTGTCGCTAGTAGGATTTACTAGTATTCTATTTGTCGGAGGGGATACGTTAACCAGTAACACCCAACAGGTTAATCGAATTGATCAAGTTACTTATCCGGTTATGAATGCGGCTTCATTGAATAGTGTATTGATCTCTCAATTAGCCGAGCGCTTTAATTTGGCAGTGACTCTAGGCGATGACGAGATTTTGGAGATGAACAAGCAAACTCTCGCTGAGATTCAAAATAACTTCAACATTCAAATCTCTCTCGATCCTTCATTACAGAGCTCATCTGCACTTTTGCAAAATCAAACCAATCAATATTTTGAGTTAGCTTACCGAGTTGCTCAAGGCATGATAGATGAAGAGATCAGCCTTAGCGAAGCTGGGCGCTTTGCAAAACAGAGCACCGCAATCTTAGATGAGCTTACTTTGGGTATGCATAAGTTTTCTTTGGCTCGTCAATCAGAGTTTGAAAACGCGGTACAAGATCTAGAATCAAACAATAAAAAAGCTAACCAAATCATGAGTGTGTCTGGTGCTGTAGCCATGCTTGCGATGTGTATCTTTGGTTGGTTTGTGGTGAAAGGTATACGTAGAGATCTCGCGAATATCAGTGACAAAATGCGTGATATTGCTGAAGGGGATGGAGACTTAACGGTTCGCCTACAGCATGAAAAAAATGACGAACTGAAACCTTTAGTTGAATCATTCAATAACTTTGTCTCTCATTTACAACAGAACGTCACACACACTATAGGTAACGTTACTCAGCTGGACACGATCTCTGGTTCACTTGTTAAATCAAGTCAAGTAACAAGTGAGTTGTCGACTAAGCAGCATCTCTCTATTGAAGAAGTATCAAGTTCATTAAATCAATTGTTTCTTGCCGCTAGAGAAATCGCTACGAACGCTAATGATGCTTCGACTTCAGCTTCCAGTGCGAGTGAGCAAGCAAGCTTAGGAGAGAAGCAAGTCAAGAGTACGATTTTAGCCGTGCAAGAATTAACGCATGATGTAAGTAATGCATCTCAAGTGGTTAAACAGCTAAATGACAACACACAAAGTGCTGGCTCGATACTTGAGTCGATCAGTGCGATTGCAGAGCAAACCAACCTGCTTGCGCTTAATGCGGCAATTGAAGCTGCACGCGCTGGTGAACAAGGCCGTGGTTTTGCTGTCGTTGCTGATGAAGTAAGAACGTTAGCATCAAGAACTCAATCATCTACACAAGAAATTCAATCTGTACTCTTACAGTTACAAGACCAAGCAAAAACTGCGTCATCGATTATTTCTGATAGCGTAGTTAAAGCCGAAACTTGTGTTGAAAAGTCAATTGTCGCGGAAAATTCTCTGCAGAAAATTACTTCAGATATTATCGAAATCAGTCAACGAAACGAAAGTATTGCCGCTGCGACTGAAGAGCAGGAGCAAACCTCCACTCGTATTGAAACTTTTGTCGAAGAAATTCGCAAGATGGCAGAAGGCACCAGTAACAGCGTTCAGCAAGTGGACGCCGTGGCGCAAGATATTCAAAAAGTGACTCGTAACCTTTCAACACTAACTGGCCACTTTAAAGTCAGTTAAGTTCCCTAGAATCATTCCCTCTCTCCTTTCGGCTATGCCTTAAGGAGGGCGGCAGTATGCCCCAAATATGGGCTGATTATACAAAAACAATTATATAAAAACGAAAAATCACATAACAATTGGAGTTAGTTATGAAGAAGACAGTGGTTGCTGCCCTAGTAAGTATGGCGTTTGGAGCAAATGCTGCAAACATGGATGATCTTCGAATTAGTGGATTTGGTTCTGTAGGCATCGGTAAGTCAGACAATGCGATAGGTTATGCGGGTTATACCGACGAAAAATTAGATTGGGAGCAAGAGACATTAGCAGGCTTACAATTTGATTTTCAAGTAAATGAGCGTGCTAAGTTCGTGACGCAAATCGTTGCAAACAGCCGTTATGATTATGAGCCAAAAATTGAGATGGCTTATGCCTCTTATGATTTTGAGGCCTTCACAGCTCGAGCAGGTAAGTTGCGTTTACCTTTGTTTTTCTACTCAGATTACACAGACCTTGGCTATGCGTATCCAATGATCAGGCCTTCTCAAGAGTTGTATGAAAACATTGTTTTGAAGGGCTACACGGGTGCTGATTTATTGATTCCGATTGAACTTGAAGATTCAAGTATTCTTCTTCAGCCAGTGGTTGGTATCGGTACTATTGATGAAGATGACTCAATTGTTGGTGAGGTGAAACTAGATAAACTATTCGGTATCAGTGCCAACTGGAACGTAGATGACTTTACCTTCCGTGGTTCATATTTTGTTGCTGAATCTAATCCATCTTGTGATTTCCAAAACTCACAAGACCCGTATTGTCAATTGGGTGCAATGCTAGATAGCCAAGATGGTCAGTTCATCTCTTTGGGTGCTCAATATGACAATGGTGATCTGTTAGTTAACGTAGAAGCTGCAGATGTTCAATTGGAAGGGCAGTTTTATGACTATCAATCGGTTTCTGGTTTGGTTGGTTACCGAGTCAATGAATTTACGCCTTACGTTTCCGTTAGCTGGGTTGAAACAACAGACAACGAAGAACGTGAGAACATGACTACGACGGCTATTCAAGAGTCGATGAATTACGAGCGTCTTTCTTACTCTGTTGGTAGCCGTTGGGATTTCGCTAAGAACATGTCTTTAAAAGCGGATGTGACCTATGTCGATTACCGCGATACTAGTGGTGGGTTCCAAAGTAATGTTGAAACAACAGTAAGCCCATATATTGCAACGGGTAATTACCTTGAAGACAGCTCTATTGTCTATTCAGCACGTCTTGATTTCGTATTCTAAGGAGGCCATATGAAAAGTTTACTGGCAGCAATAACCGTAGCGGTTCTTTCATTTAACGCTTCTGCTGGAATGGTAGTGATTGGTAACAATGCTGGCGTTGATTCTTTATCTAAATCAGACGTTAAAAAGTTATTCATGGGTAAGAAAAGCAAGCTATCGAATGGTACTAAAGCACAGATCATCGAGCTAGCTGATGGTTCTGAAGGCAGACTTGCCTTCCATGAGGTGGCAACGGGACGCAGCGAATCACAACTTCAATCAGCGTGGTCGCGACTTGTATTTACCGGTAAAGCTGAAGCTCCAATCCAGGTTTCAGACTACAACGAAGCAATTATAACGGTTGCTTCAAAAACCAATGCAATTGGTTATGTAGATGAAGCCGCTTTAACAGGTGACGTGAAAGTATTATTTAAATACTAAGCGTTGCTTACTTACCAGCATTAAAAAGCCCAAGGTTATTTGATTACCTTGGGCTTTTATTTAATGGTGATTGTCTAATTTTGGGTTAGAAGACGAAACTCAACATGATGGTATAAAGGACGGCATCTTTGTCATCAAAACCAGTAAGTGCGTTGAAATTCTCAACAAAGGCACCGTTTGCTTTACGAGCCTCAAAATATTGCACTTCGCCATTGATGGAGACGTTAGGTAACACATCGTAATCCACACCAATTAGGTAGCTGTTTCCTGTTAGGTGTTCGTGAGAATCAAACTCTGCTCCGTAAACGACGTATGGAGTGAATAAATCTAGTCTGTAGCCCAAACTAGCGTACATCGAGGACGAGATGTCACTGATCTGTCCTTCACTTGTCAAAACAAATTGACCCAGTTCGTATTCTGCTCCTAATGACCAAAGTTGAATGTGTTGGTTGTCTTGTTTGCTACTGAATGGAGCTGTTATCGAAGTCCCAGGGATTGTAATCGTGCCAGAAACGGTTTGATCAAAATTGGAGTCGAGGAATGACAAGTTCCAACGATAGTTTTCACCGCTCAATTGAAGATTGGCACCGAACATTCGGTTGGTTTCAAATTCCAGTTTTGTAGTCGAGTTGAAATCTACGTCATTTTTATCTTTTATGCCGATAAACGGAGTAAGTAAAAGAGTAGCTTCGTCACTGACATCGTGAGTCCAGCTCACTTTTATGCCATTGAAAGCTGTGATTCCGAGAACGCTGTTATACACCTCTGTAGGTGGCCTCGCGGTCATATAGGCTTGGCCTACATAGTAGTACTCAGAGGCAAGGAATAATGGTAGTCGTAATCGACCAATGCTGACATCAAAGTCATTAAATTCATAACCTAAGTAAGCCCACTCTAGCTGCGGCTCACTCCAATCATATTGGGGTGGCTTGACAACTTGCACGGAAGCTTTGAATGAGTTGTAGAAGTAATCGAGTTGAACACCAAATGTGGTATCACAGTCGTAACAGCTCTCATCAGTAAAACCGCGGTTGATGATTAATGGATTATCGTTATCCGATGTTGCCCAAGACGTTGAGCCAAAGCCACTCAAGGATAAATTATCGGTAAGTTCGATATTCGCAAAAGCCGGAGAGGCCATTGAGGCACATAACACTGACGTAATTATTCTTTTCATATTATTTCTCCGAACTTATAACGTAGAGAACGTTGGCATTTTGAGGAACCGAAGAGAGTGGGGAGTAACCAATACGGTTTGGTTTGTCATCAAGCCAGTCGACTAAGCTGTCGGTTGACGCCGTTTTGATTTCTCTTGGATAACGCGCTTTTCCTGAAAAAGATAAACCAGCCCAGTGTGCATTCATTTGAGCGGCATTTTTTCCAAGCAAAAGCTGATAAAAGTCCTCTCTTTCGGCACTGTTCTCAGGCCAATCAGACAGTTCAACACGTTTGCCATTGAGGTGCTTAGTTTTCCCTCTATAGAGCTTTCGCGCTTTGTTTATTGATATCTCTTCAAATCCGGAGTCTAAAGAAAATATGGCATAATCTTCAGCGGCGTGAGCAGGGCTTAGAAAAAGCAAGCTTCCTAATAGCCCTACCGCGACTGGCAACATGACTCTGCGGGGAAGTGTTTTTATTGTTCTAATCCAATCCATGAGGTATCTCCTAACAAGTCGCACTTTCTATTTGATGGAATAGCTTTTCTTTTCTTACGGGCTTCGCTACGTATCCATCCATTCCGGAATCAAAGCACTTTTGAATATCATCATCGATAACACTGGCGGTTAACGCGATAATAGGAGTTTTGCTTAAGCCTTGGTTTTTCTCGTGTTCTCGAATCTCCTTAGTTGCCGTGAAACCGTCCATAACAGGCATCATGCAATCCATCAAAATAATGTCGAAGCTACTGTCGTTCTGGTACATATCAACGGCAATTTGTCCGTTGTCTGCAATTTCAAAGGCATATCCGGCCTTCTTCAGCATGATAGAAGCTACTTTTTGATTGACGCGGTTGTCTTCGACTAGCAAGATTCTCTCTGATTTGCTCGGAATTGCGTTTTGTTCCGCTTCTTCAGGCAAAGTACGTTTGGTCGCAGCCCCGTTGATAATTGGAGTGACAGTTGCAGGTTGTTTCTTAGGTTGAGCTTTATAGGAAGCTGGTAGTGGCATAGCTTCTACCGCGGTGAGTACTTTCTCTTTAAGCATTTCGAACTTGAATGGTTTTGGTACATAGTCATCCATACCAACGTCGAAACACCTCTGAATATCGTCATCGATGACACTGGCGGTCAATGCAATGATAGGGATGCGTCGCGTCGCTTCTGTTTCTTTTTCAATTCTTCGGATGTTGCTTGTTGCATCAAAGCCATCCATAACCGGCATCATGCAGTCCATGAGTATCGCCGCGTAATGAGGATTAGCGGTGAACATGTCCACAGCTTCTTGACCATTATTAGCGAACTCGAATTCAAAACCACTTTTACCGACATGAAGACCAGCAATTTTTTGGTTGATCTTGTTGTCTTCAACGATGAGGATTTTGTGTTGGATCTCGACTGATGTCTGGCTTGCTTCTGATAGTTCCGCCAAACCTCGTGTATCACAAAGCTCAATAGCTTTAATTAAACGCAAGCCGAGTAGGGGCTGTGCGACTTGTGCAGTAACGCTGTCACCAAGATCCGCTGGCTCACTTAAGAAGGAACGTATCAAACAGATAGTGATGCCGTTTTGGTGCAGCTTTTCTAAGTTATCTGCGTGGGTATTAGCTAGGAATGCGTCATCTTCGGCGAAAACAACAGTAATAGGTTTAGTGTGTTTTTGAGTGGAGAGCTGCTCTGTAATTGCCGTTATATCATTCGTTTTATCGGTAACCTTCAAACCATAAAGGTTAAGGTCGGACTCGATTCGCTCGGAGAGCATGTTTTCGTTACCCAGCACATAAATATCAGCCGTTGCTGTACTTGGTTTTGGCAGTATCAAGTCAACGGGTAATTCTAAGTCGAAGTAGAAACAGCTGCCTTCCCCCTTGACTGAATCGAGCTGAATCTGCCCGCCCATCAGTTCGACCAACTGTGTACTGATGGCGAGGCCAAGACCAGTACCGCCAAATTGACGTGTAGTTGAGTCATCTTCTTGAGCAAAGGGCTCGAATATTTGCTTCTGTTGTTGTTTATCGATACCAATACCTGTGTCGCGAACGGCAAATCGAATGGTGACATTATCATCAGATTGTTCGAGTGTTTTGATCGACAGTGTTACGCCACCTTCAGCCGTAAACTTCACTGCATTCGACATAAAGTTCATTAGGATCTGTCTTAAGCGGTGATCGTCGATCATCACGCGAGCTGGTGTATCTGGGCTGATATCAACGTTAATCGATATTCTTTGTTCTTTCGCTTTTGGTGCCACAATAGAGGCGATGTCGTATATCGACTCTCTAATCGATGCAGAATGCGGGCTGATTAATAGCATGCCAGACTCAATTTTAGAGAAGTCTAAGATATCGTTGATTAAGCTAAGGAGCAGTTGGGATGAAGTTTCGATCGTATCAACATAGTCACGTTGTGTCGGTGTAAGCGGCGTATCTGCGAGGATTTCCGAAATACCAATAACACCATTGAGCGGGGTACGAATTTCATGAGACATGTTGGCCAAGAAGCTACTTTTTGCTTTGCTGGCTTGTATTGCGTTGTCTTTCGCGTGTTCGGCATCCTCTTTGGCTCTCTCTGCGTCTTCTTTTGCTACCGTCAATCTCTCTTTCGCGAGCTCTCGTTCGATGGTCAATCGTTCAACTTGCTGAGCAAACAGACTGAGTTCATCTTTACCTTGGATTAATTTATCTAAAGAAGGGCGCGTGTCATCATTTTCGCTTTTTAAGAAAGCTAACACCAAATTAAGGTTGTTAGTGACTTGTCTCGCCAAGCTAAGAGTTAAACCCATAACAATCGCTGCCAGCAAAGCGACGATTGAAATAAACAGGGTTCGTTGTATTTGCGCGTCATAGATGGCTTGCTCAACTTCTTGTTGAAACTCTTGCTTGATTACGCCGCCAAGGCTTTGTAATAAGTTGAGCCGTGCGCTCATCGCTTCTAAGCCGACAGACACTTCTTGTGGCGTCAGTTGGCTGATTGTATTTAGGTCGAGTAGCGCGCTTCTTATCTCTTGGCTTTGAGCAAACACATCATTTCGAAACACTTCAACCATCAAAGAAACTTGATGTTCGTTGGCGTTCAATGAAACAAAGCGCTCTAAGAACAATTGCTGTCTTTCACTCAAGGTTTTGATCTGTTCGGCGAGTTCTGGGTCGTACTCTTGGCTGATTTGGAAGATCTCAATCAGTGAACTACCAAGCTTGAACTCTTCGTTCGACCAAAACATCAACCACTCAAGTTGTTGAAGGGCAGTGAGGTGCTGTTGAATTTCACGTTTAGTGTTTTCAAAAGGGACTTTCTCTACTTCAAGTAACAGTTGCTTGTATAAATCGCTCTGCCATTCGAGGGCATCCAATTTATCGTAAGTGTCAGTCACTTGCATCGTCGATAAGGTCGCTTCGCTGAAATCGGCAACAAGTTGATTCATTTCACCAGATGCGTCTAAAAAAATGATGGGAGACAGGTTTTTAAGTTCTGCCTTTACTTGGTTGCTTTGAGTAGCAAACTCTTCAGGGCTAGAGGCTAAGGTACTTCTATACAAAATAGAAATATCTTGAAGATAGACAGATAACTGATTGGTTCGTTCAAAATCGGTTAACTGAGTCGTTAATATATAAGCCTGTCTACCTGCTAGGAAGAGTAATAATGAAATGGGAAGTAGAACTAAGCCAAAGAGTTTATGTTTGACTGAAAGGTTATTCCAAACCGTAATCGCCATATAAGGATCCATCCAACTGTCGTTATATAAAAACAGTAGAATAAAAATGCCGATATGGAAACTTTGAAACGGTAAATTTTACGTAAGTGTGGGAGAGGTATAAGTTCTTGTGATTCCAGAGCTTATTTTGAAATGCGTTCTTTTATTAGTAATTTATAGCGTTTGGCAGTTTGTTTAATTTTATGCTTATTGATGAATCACTTTAAAAGCTTACTAATGAGGACGATTGTTATCGAGGCTTAATTCGAAAAGAAGTTGCTCTAATACGGTTTTTGCAGAGGGTTCTAATGTCCAAATACCGAGCATTCTGTTAAGTGCGGCGCGATACACTCTGTTTTTTAGTAGGAAGGCGAGTGTGCTCGTATCATTGCTGAATACGTGCATTTGTACGATGGTGAGCTCTGCTTTGTTCTCAATGTCTATTTTCTGAAGATTGAAAGCGGGTAGGAAGGCAGACTCATACCAAACCTCAACGATCTCTCGAAGCTCCATCTCTTCTTCAGGTACATCGCACTCCTGAAGTTGGTGGTTTTCAGGAATTGCGGATAAGTAAGCTACATCAAGCTTGTCTGCAACGAATGTGTACATATTCTTCCTTGTTACCTGTGGTATTGGGGCGAATCATCCCTCCCGCTTATGAATTTGTCAATTATATCCATTTCCCTAAATAGCGAATTGTGATTAAGCGTTGAGGTTTTAGCTTAAGCTGTTTAAGTATTTGTCTGTTAAGCCAAAATATTTCAAATTTCCATCCGGCTCTAACACTAAACTCATGTTTGATGTTGCGATCAAACCAGGGTCGTTAGTCGAAAAAATCACGGTCTTATTCAACAATTTATCGGAGAACAGGCGATTAAAGTATTGAGCGTTTTCTTGCTCTGCACCGTTGAACGGTTCATCAATGATAATCAGAGATTGCTCACAGTTACCTAGGCCAAGTACCAGACGCAGTTTTTGTTGAATTCCATTCGGAAGACTTTTGCATTTATCCACGCTTAACTGAGTAGCCAAGCCTTCCGGAAGCCATTCATCTAATTCGAAGAAGCTGATCATCTCTTGCATCTTGTCTGTTGGAATCAGTCCGTTGTGTAAAATGAAGTTGGTCTCAAGTGAGCCTTCAAAAATATGCAAATTGAAAGGGATGTAGTTAATCGACGTGCGATAACGGTAGCTATTGAACTGTTTAATGTTGTAACCATCGACAGATACAGCGCCTTGATAGCGGTCTTCTAACCCAGCAATGATTGAAATTAAGGTGGTTTTACCGCAGCCCGTAGGGCCACAAATGACCACTTTGGCACTGGGTGGGATTTTGAACCCCAAGTTAGTTAAGCCGGTTGCTGCTCCCGCGTATCGGTGACTGACACCGCTGCCCACGATGCTGCCTTGGAACAGGCGAATAGGCGGGCTTTTCTCTAAGGTTAATTTGTCGTCATTCATCGACATTAAATTGTTGATCTGTGCGGACGAAGCTTTGATCGACTGGAACTTGGAAATTGAGTTATAGATACCCATGATTGGGCCTAACGCTTTCCAAACCAGAATAACGGTCGCGAGCATGGCACCCGCATCAGAAGTACCTTCCATCACGCCAATAACTGCAGTCACGATACTTGCTGTGCCAATCACTTGGATCAAACTACCGCCAGCGGCCTGAATCTTACTGTTCGTTACGGCAACGTTCTCTGCATCGCTGGTGCTTTGCATATGCGATGCGCTGAATCGAGATTGAACGACACGAAGTAAAGGCAGGCCTTGGATAGTCTTGATACCACGAAGAATTTCATTCCATTGATACGAAACCATCGCATTGGCACGCGAACTTTTGGATGTGGCTTGCGAGTAGATATAGCGCGAGTAAATACAGAACACTAACATCAGTATTAAGCCGCCCATCACCACCAATGCCGCTGTACCAGACATCAGAGCAATGGCGATGATAAATACAATCACAAACGGCATATCAAAATAGCTAAGCGTTGATTCTGCGGTCACCAAGCGTCGGAAGGTATCGATATCTTTCAAACGCGCTAACTGAGAAGAGACCCCAGCTGTAGATGTCATCGCATAAGGTAGCCACAGCAGCTTAGATATAACGGCTTGCGAGATGTGCACGGCGAGATCTTTACCGGACGTGGCAATGATATTTACCCGCATCTTTTTAAAGAAATACTCCGAGAAGCCAACAATAATGGCGAATAAGGTTAACCAATAGAGTGTGGCTTCGGAGCTCGAAGTCAGTGCGAAGTTATATACACTCATAATAAAGAATGGCTGCAATGCACCGAGAATACTGATGACGAAGCTCAGAATGATCAGGCTTTTAAGTTCATTGTTATAACGATAGAAAGCGTATTTAATCCAATTACTTCTGTCTTGCGATTCCGGAGGTGGTTCGCGGAACAGACGAGAATATTCGCTAATCGCAATCAGCAAGCAGGGCTTTTTACACATTGGGTATTCAATGGTGTTGTTGTTCGTGTAATCAAACAGCAGCAACTTTCCATCTTTGGTGCCTAAGAAAATCGCACTTAGATTCTCTATTTCAATAAAGCATGGGTGTGGGTGCTTATCGATATTCTCGAGTGTCTTTAGTTTAGTAACATCACAGCGATATCCAAGGCGCTCTATGGTTGCTGTAAAGCTGTCGCCATCTTTGGGTTTTGGAATAAAAGCATCGCTGAGTATTGCGGGTGTGCCTTCCCATTCGAGTGCTATCAGGGTGTAGGCCAAACCACGAATAAGTGGCGATTGACTGTAACGTTCGTCGTATCCACTAGATTCAAAATCCAAGACACGTTGCGGCACATTATTGAAGTCAACTAGGATACTCATTGGTCACCTCCGGTAAGTTTTACGCGTTTGAGGCGGTGATTAAGTTTGTCCATTTTATTGCTGGCGATGATCAATATTTTGTCATTGGCGCGATAAGCCGTACTGGTGAGAACGACTCTCGCAAATTCCTCATCAAAGACACAATCGATGTCATCGAATATCAATACACGCTTACTGGCGAGCAGGGCACGAACTAATAATAAGGCGTAGCCAACTTGGCGAGAGAATGGGTTACGCATATGGCCTTTGAGTTCTGTATAAAACCCGGCAGGAAGCCCATCAATTTGCGCTTTGATGTTCATGGTTTCACACAGTGCAAACGCCGTGTTATTCAAGCTTGGTCGGAAACAGGTCAGGTTATCGATAATCGTCCCTTCTACGAACGAACTGGTCTTATCAACCATCAGAACACTGTTACGCCAAACGTTGTAATTGACGTCATCCAAAGGCGTGTCGTTAATCATGATATCGAGTTTGCTATCACTGTTCTGACGCGTAATACAGTTAGCGAGGTGGGTCTTACCTGAACCACTTTTCCCTGTCAGCAAATAGGCTTGTCCGAGTTCGAACTCGATACGCTGCTTTTCAGAATACTTAACCGAAATACGTTCAACTTCTGTTGTTTCATGTTGGTGTTCAACAGAGGCGGCCAATTCAAGGAGGTCAGCGATACGTTGGATATGGAGTTTGTTTAACTCCCAGCGGCTCGCGGTTCTCATTACCTGTTGATATGGCGCAAAGTAACGGTTGGTTAGCATGATGATCGCGGCCATGATGCCTTGACTCGATTCCATATTGATTACGGCAGTCGCCAAGACCACAACAACGCAAGCAATGGATAGCTGTTGGATGAGCGCCAAAATCAAGCCAAAGTTCGACTCGATTTGCTCATATTTGATGTTCTCCACTTCACGCTCTTCGACCATTTGTGTCATCAGGCTTTCAACGCGGTACTCCATGTTTCGCGCTTTAATATCAAGCGGGCTAGAGATGATCTCAATGATTTTGGAGGTAGTTAACCCTTCGATGTCTGACTTATTCTGCAAGCTACCAATTTTCTGTTTGGAAAGGCTCCAAGCGAAAATCGCTAAGACGGCCGAGGCAATTAGAAGGGTAATACCAGCCCATATGTTGATGAGACCGATGATAAGTATAGTAATCACGCTAACAGCAAGGTTGATAAGCGCTCGAACCGATTCTCCACCAAAGAAGGTCTTAAGTTCAGGAATCGTTGAGATTCGTTCTAGGTATTCGCCTGGCTCCAAACGACGGAATTTAGAGATTTCTGCCAAACAGATGGATTGGAATACCTTGTTGGTTAGGTTGGTTTCAAACTGCCTCATGATGACGGAAGATATCTTCTCTTCCTGACTTTTTAAGTGGTAGTCGAGGAAGATGGAAATCAAAATAATCGCGAACAATAAGAACAGCGTATCTTGTGCTTGGTTGGGTAACACTCGGTCAAAAATGATCAGAATAGAGAAGGGCAGTACCAAACCAAACAGGGTCGATATTATCGTTGAGAAAGTCAGATAACACTTATCTGCCATGTTGATATTTTGCGAAAATTGCTCAGTTTGCATTACGGCCTCCTTTCCTCAATGAATCCGTTGAGATAAGATGTTTCGGCACCAAATCTTGATTGTCGCGACCTTCAATATCGCTCATTAATTGCATCACGTTTTCGATAGATTGAATCGAGAGTATGCCTTTAATTTGCTCAAGCTTGATGGTCTCGATGATGTAGTCGTATCGTGCGCTTTCGTAGTCTCTTAACGCGCTGAACAGTTTACTTTCCGCCGCCAGCAAGTCGGTGATGGTACGCGTGCCTAATTGGTAGGCCCTTTGGATCCCTTTATAAGACGCGTAGTTGGCGCGAATGATGTTTTCGTAACTGCTTATAGATTGCGAGAAATCGTTAATGTTGAGCACGGAGGTATTCACGCTGTTACGTGTGGTGTAAAGCGCATCTTGGTAAAGCAGTTCAGTACGCTCGATGGCCGTTGATGATTTCTGATAACCATAGTAATCAGAACCACCGGACAAGATAGGCACGGCGAGGTTTAAGCCAACACTGGTTGAGTTACTTTCGCCTGTCGCTGTTGGATCTAATCTGTCGAAATTATTGGCATCATCGTGTCGATAGCTGGCTGAAAGCGACACGGTCGGTAAGAAATTCGTACCGCTCTCTTTTAAGCTTCTGCGGCTTCTCTCTACGGTCTTCTTTGCTACCAATAAATCGTTATTGAGCTTTAACGCCTGATCCATGATCGAGCGTTGCTCTGTTTCGTTTATCTCTTTTAAAGGCACGCTTTCGTATATGTCTTGCGACGGAGTAATAGGGTATTGAATTTGAATAGAGAGCCCGTTGATAATGACACGTCGATCTTTTTGCAAGGTTCTCAATCGGTTCGACACGCCTTCTTTCTGAGCGATCACTTCGTAAAGCTCACTGGCTGCGGTGTTACCAAGCTCTACATTACGTCGCATTTGATGTTCGCGCGTTTCGGACGATTTAAGCTCAACCTTGGTCGCTTTGATTTGGGCGTTGTTTTTCAAATACTCAAAGTATTGAGAACCGATTTCCGAAATGGTGCTTTGGATTTTGTTCTCGTGTTTAATCTCTTCGATATTGAAGTCGAGTTTTGCTGTCCCATATTTGAAAATGTCACTAAGATTGAATATGGATTGCGAAAGAGAAAGGCTGTAACTGTTTGAGTTATAGCTAGAGGTTTTATCGGGAACGCTCGATAGCAAGGTTTCATTCTCGTTCCATGTGGTATCGGCAGCACCATTGAGTGAAGGCAGAAACTTAGATCGGCTGATCCCAATGTTGTATTCGTTCTCTTCCACACCTTTATCACTGGCGCGAAGGGATAGGTTGTTTTGCAGGCCGAGTTCTACCGCCTCAAGCAGGGTAGTCGCCGATGCCGAAGGTGTCGTGCTTAAAGCAAGCGCAGCCATAATGCTGCTAGTTAAGTTTTTGTACCGCCACATACTTGTTGATCACCTTGATTATTTGGTCACTTTTATAAGGTTTGCTGATCACGTAATCCATTCCGGCTTCGATACAAGCCTGGTGTTCGTTACTGCTGGTCAATGCGGTTGCACCTATGATGGTACAAGGGTTCTTCTCGTTTTCTTGTTCAAACTGGCGAATACGTTTTGTGGCTTCAATGCCGCCCATACCCGGCATGATGCAGTCCATGAAAATGATGTCTGAACGTTTATTCATGAAGTGTTTCACTGCGTCAGCGCCATCGCCAACCATGTCTGGTTCATATTCTTGTTTGGTAAGAATCCGTTTAAGTAAAATCTGCTGAACTCGGTCATCCTCTACGATAAGGAATGAGCTGTTTTCCATCTGCTCTTCCGATGCTTCTGCTTCCATAATGGTGAGTAAGTTAGGAATAAACTCATAGGGGATGGCTGGTGAGTTGATGATCTTGTCGACGAAGCTATGACATTCTTGTGCTTGCTGAGTATTGGTTACTGACAACAGTAACTTGGTGTTTGGGTGGTTCTTAAGCTGAGATTTCACCGTCTTACTCAACGACGGCAGTTTGTTGGGTTCAAAGGTATCGGTCAACATTATCGCATCGTAATCACCGAACGTTTTCGCCGCAGAGAAAAGCTCATTTGCAGTGCGAATCTCGGTGATATCAAGCCCCAAGTTACTGAGCATTTTCTTCATCACATCGATACGAACTTGAGTATTTGCACACAAGAGTAAACGCTTGCCATCAAAGCGAGTTTTCTCTGTGTGGAAGTTCTTAGCCTTAAGATCCAGTTCAATCTGGAAACGTTCCTGAGCCCCTGATTGGAACCAGTGACTCTCGTAATATCCGTAATCCTTCAGAACGCTTTTCGCTAAGTCATCTGTGTTCGCAGTATGATCTTTGTGTGCGCTCCAATGGAGTTTATTGAGCTTGGCAACAGAGACATCCAGCGTTGATAAGAAATTGAGGTTGATGGTGACACGGGTGTTTTCCATGTCAGAAGCCGCACCCGATTCAATCGTCACAAACAGCTTCTTATTTGATTTGAGTTGAATAGCGTTAGAAAGTTGAAGGAACAGTATCCAGAATAAGCTGGTGGATTGGCCTGCAACACGATTCGGTAAGTTGTCAGAGATAAAACAGTCAAGTTGGCTTTCATTACGTTGTACTTTGGCACTGATATGAATCATTAATTCAGATAACACGCTCAGTAAAGAGAACTCTTTCGACTTGCTTTCCGTACCCTGTGATATCAAGCGATTATAGTTTTCTGCTAACTCAGATAGTGTGCTACACGCAGAGGTAATATCGTTCGCCATCAACACGCCGTTTTCATCGGTTTCTTGAACCAGATATTGGACACCACCGTTGATGGTGTTTGTAATTCCGCGAATCTCATAACCGATCAGCGCATACAACTGTTTGTAGAGATCGTTATTGCGCTTTTGGTCTTCTAATTTACTGAAAATAAGTTTGAGATGAGAGTAAATCTGACGCTGCTTGGGGTTGATGCTAACTTCATTAAGAAGCTCTTCAAGACGTTGTAAATCTAGCTGCTTCAGCTCTTGATACAGGGCATCGAATTCATAGTCGATTTCGCGTTCGTTAGAACTGGATTTCTTTAGCTTCAACATAGCAACTGAGTTGGATAGAATCGTAATCACAGCCAATATCACGACCACCATAAACAACCAGATAAAGAACTCGTTTTTTTCTGACATTAAGTCATTTGCATGGTTGTTAAACATGGTGCGATAGTTGTCGTCCATCTGCAGATAGTTATTGGTCAATGAAAGGTACAAGCCTAATACGTCGTTACGTGTTTTTGCGCTATCGGAGAAACGATTAATCGCCAATTCCAGTTGTGTGTATTCAGTTGCCCCAACCAAGCTGAACTCGGTTTTGTTCAACGAGGCTAAAGAGCGAAATTCATTAATTTCAAGCTTCAAGTTAACCAGGTTGAATTCGTTAGTGCCGCAAGTGTTGGTACTTAAACACTGTTGCAGAGTTTGAATATCTTGTTCTATGGTCTGATTAAGCTTCTGGGCTTGTATGAGCAGTGGGGCGCTTTGCACTTGTGCGACTGAATCTATTTTTGACCAAGAAAAGTATAAATAGAAAGCGAGCGCAGCCAATACCACGCTAAATAGTATGCTTAGACGTAGGGCGGGTATGGAAATATTGTACGAAGGTTTACCGCTCATTGATTATCTCTCATCGAAAGCATCCTCGATGGCTGACATCACCGGTTTCGCAGCGTATTCGATCACGCGACGCGAGCCTGTTTTCACATCAGCGGTAAACTCCATGTAAGGTGATAACTTGTATTGAGTGCCTCCTCGTTCAAGAAAGTTTCGGTCAATTTCAATCTCAGCTAAATAGAATTCAGCGTCTTCTTCTTCGTATGATGAACGGCTGATTGAGGCGATGGTTCCCTCAACAAACCCGTATTTTGCAAAGTTATAGGTATCCATTTTTACTTTCACTGCCTGACCAATTTCGACAAATCCCATGTCTTTACGTGGGATCTTCGCTTCACCGTGTAACGAATTATTTATTGGGGCAATATCGGCGATACTTTCTCCTGGCGGAATCACAGCAGAACGGAAATTGAAGTGAAGTTTATCGACCACACCATCGACTGGCGAGTAGACGACTAGGCGATCAACCTTGTCGGAATGCTGCGGTTGTAAGATTCGCTTTAGCTTGAGGTCTTTGTTCGCTTGAATGATTTGTGCTTGGTACTCAGAGTTTCGATTCTCAACCAAGTCACGGTGTTGCTTTTCCAGTTTGTCGAGTTGGAAACGCTCATTCATCACAGATTCGTCAAGGTTCTCAATCTCACGCACCATATTCGACTCTTGTACTTTCATGTTAAGAACGTCGACATAAGACGCCATCTCTTCTTTATAGAGGGTGTTTTTGATGTTGAGCTGCTTACGTATCAGAGAGAGTTGATTCTCTGAACTTTTGCGACGCTTTAACATTGAACTGATCAACGAGTTCTTGTGCTTAATATCGTGTGTAATGAGTTCTTCATTTGAACGGTTTTTAGAGAATTCTTGTCTCCAGGTATTCATGTTGACCTGAACTTGCTCAGGGTATTTCTCAATGAAAGCGTCGAAGTTAGGCTCTATCATGTCGCGTAAGCTTTCATAACGAATCTTATCGAGCTCTATCTGAATAATTTCAGTATTGACGGTATCAAGTTGAGTGTTACGGTCAAGTGAGCGTATTCGAGCGATAGGTTGGCCCTCATAAACGACTTCCCCTTTTCTGACTAACAATTCTTCTAATATCCCGCCTTCTAAATGCTGAACTTTCTCAACATCCGATTCCAATAGCAGTTCGCCACGTACAGAAACAACAATATCGATACGTGCTTGTGACGCCACCGCAATAGCGACCAAAGCGAGCAAGAATATAATGAGCAACGTTTTGTGAACGCTGGTCATGGCACTAGCAAGCACAATAGTGTCATCAGCTGTGACCTTAGAAGCCTCGTTATTGGAAACGAGTGCTTTTCTGAGGTGATGTTCTATTTGGTTATTGCTCATGACTGACCTCGGTTACTTGCCATCTATTACTTCCTTAATATCCAACAAGTGGTTGATTTGTCGATTGACGTTGTGCAATTCAGTTTTTACATCCTCTATTAGATCTTCCGGCGCAGGAAACTCGTGTCTACTCAAGTATTCCAATTTGGCCATTTTTGGCGGAAGGTCTTGGTCGCAAAGCAACGTTAAGATGGTCTTCAATCGTTTTGAGTAACTATTGAGTTCATCAAAATGATTACCGTTATGAAGCGCTTCTATATTTAGGGCTGCGTCAGAAAAGTCATTGTAAAAGTCGCCTAATAGCAATTGCAGCCCTTTGTGGTTGTTGTCGACCGAGCGCAACAAATTCGTCATGTCTATCATCGCTCCACTGCCTTAATTGCTTTAATCACAATAACTAAGGATCTTTAAAGGCAGTTTTCAAATTTTTTTTGATTCTTTCTCTTTAAAAAGAAATTATGAAAAATGTTGTATAAAAAATTGGTTTTTCAAAATGATGTCCTTTAATGCCTCTATAAATACGATCAGTTAGCTAGTAGCAACGGAGGCTGTAATGGCAGGCGAAAATAACCAAAATAACCAAAATGAAGATCTAAATGACGCGGTAGAACAAACGGACACGAACGACGCGGGTACGCCCTCCCAACAGCAGAATCAACAAAATCAACAAAACACGATTGCGTCGACAATAGCGACGGGTGCTGAAAATGCGGATGCGGCAGACGAAGTTAACCAGGCTTTAGACGAAAATCCGAGTGGTGCAGGTAATGCTGAAGATGCCTCGGCTTCTGGTGCGGCTGTGCAAGAAGAGACGCCAGAAAGTAGCAGTGATTCAGAGGCAGCTCAATCCAATGTGGTAGATAGTGTTGCTTCTGAAGGAGGAAGCGCTGAAGGTACATCGGGAAGTGGTGGTGAGGGTTCTGGTGCAGGTGCACAAGCTGTAGGTGGCGGTGGTGCTGCCGGATCTGAAGGGGGAGTTGATGCAGAAGGTAATCAAGCCCAAGGTCAAGCAGTACAAACTTCAGCAGCATCAAGTTCTTCAACAGACTCTGAAGGGTCACAAGGTGGTGATAATCTAGATTCGGAAACCGCAGAAGAAACGTTTGCAGTCGATGTTCAGGACCAAAGTGGTGAAGCAACAAATCAAGTAGAAGATGATTTTGATTCTGAAACGACGAGTGAAACTTTCCAAATCAATGTAGAAAGTGAAAATGATGCGCCAGAAGCTGAACAAGATCTGGCTTACATCATGGGTGAAGATGGCTCCATAACATTCACTCAAGAACAATTACTCGAATACGCAAGTGATGTAGATGGGGACGAGCTTGTTGCTTCTAACGTTCAAGTTGGTGATGATGCAACAGTTCAAGACAATGGTGATGGTACTTTCACCGTTGTTCCTTCAGCTGATTTTAATGGTGAACTTGACCTTACTTTCGACATCAGTGACGGCCAAGAAACGATTAGCAGCGCAATTGATTTAACGGTACGCCCGATTAATGACGCGCCTGTTCCTGAAGATAAAACGTTTGAAATCGAGGAAGACGGAACTCTTGTATTCACCGACGCTGACCTCCTTTCTGGTGCGACAGACATTGAAGGTGACAACCTGACGGTTGAAGGTATCACTTATGAAGGTACTGATGGCGTACTGACTGACTTGGGTGATGGCTCATATAGCTTTGCGCCAAACGAAAACTTTAATGGCGATGTGAATTTTAGCTTCGATGTGTCAGACGGTACCGATACCGTGTCTGCAAACATTGATGTTAGCGTGACTCCGGAAAATGATCCTCCAGTTGCAGGTTCTACTTCTTACACCGTAAATGAAGATAACTCGATTACCATTTCTGATGCACAACTATTGGCAACGTCTTCAGATATTGAAGGTGATGTATCGATAGACAGCGTGACTTACTCTGGTAGTGACGGTGTCCTTGAAATCAATGGTAACGGCACTTACACCTTCTCACCAAATGAGAACTTCAGCGGTGAAATTGCACTGGATGTGGTTGTTGCTGATGAAGATGGTGCGACTGACGCGACGACTGCGGGTATCAATGTTCTTGAAGTGAACGATCCGCCGGTTGCAGGCCCAACGTCTTACACCATTGATGAAGACTCAGTACTGAACTTCAGTGAGTCTCAAGTGTTGCTTAATGCCTCAGATGTAGAAGGGGATGTTGAGCTAGTTGGTATTAGCTACGATGGTCCTGAGGGTATATTCTCAGTAAATGGTGATGGCACTTGTAGCTTCGCACCGAATGAGAACTTTAATGGCCAAGTTCAGCTTGATGTCACCATTCGTGATGAAGACGGTGCAGAAGTTGAAACCGTCATCAATGTTGACGTACTGCCAATCAATGATGCGCCAGTGTCTGGTGATTTGGCTTACAACGTTAACGAAGATGGTTCAATCACACTGAGCCAAGAACAGCTGTTGTCTCAAGCGTCAGATGTTGAAGGCGATGACTTGACGGCCAGCAGCCTAACCGTTGGCGGTGATGCAACCGTTACTCAAAACGATGATGGCAGTTTCACCATCACGCCAGATGAGAACTTCAATGGTGACATCGATATCAGCTTTGATATCTCTGATGGCACCAATACGGTTCAAGCATCGGCTGACCTAACCGTTAACCCAGTAAATGATTTACCAGTACCTCAAGATCAACAGTTCAGCGTTGAAGAAGATGGTACGTTAATCTTCACCGATTCAGACCTATTAACAGGCGCTACAGACATTGAAGGTGATAACCTAACGGTTGAAGGTGTGACCTACGATGGCGGCGACGGTATTCTTACTGATAACGGTAATGGTACGTACACCTTTGCTCCGAATGAAAACTTCAATGGCGACGTCAACTTCGGCTTCGATGTCTCTGACGGCACCGATACGGTGTCAGCAAACATCGACGTAAGTGTGACTGCCGTTGATGATGCGCCTGTGTCTGGTGACCTAGCGTACTCAATCGACGAAGATGGTTCGATTCGTCTAAGCCAAGAGCAGCTGCTTTCTCAAGCATCAGAT
>NZ_JBFRLK010000034.1:0-57041 GCF_041469805.1 Vibrio sp. 10N.286.48.C11
TTAATTTTCCGGATTGGTATGAGTCTTATTATTCGTCTCAGAGTTTGTAGAGGCGCTTTACGTTGATCACGAGCTCTGATATTCCGACACTTATTATTAAGCTCTGCTCTCTCTAGCAGCGCTTGATTACGTAAGTTTATACTTGTGGCTATTGGTTCGTTGATTAACTTTTCCTGAGCGTCTTGAGAGCTCTATCTCCTACTAATTTGAACTGGCTGATAAAGATGCCTCGTTTCTAATAACAAGGTTTTGTTGGTCGGTAACTCTTGCTATCTCCCTCTACTTAATAGATTAATCTACAGGCAGTTACGTGAACTCCCCGGTTATAACGGTTTATAGTTGGAACGTTGATGGCTATTTAATTGTTAATTCAGCGTGACTTTAAGTGGGCATCTGTCTGCGGGTAAATATCTTTAAACGCCTTCTCTCAAGGTGATCTCCATTTACTCTTGAGCTTCTAGGTGTCACTTTTCTCTATGACTTCTCTCGAACCTCTTATAAGGACTTGTTTATAAGAATGGTAAAACTACGTACAGACACAACTAAAGTCGTTCTCCGTGTGTTTGAGAAGCCCAGTTGAGCAATTTCATGGTTAGTTGGTTTGTTAGCATTGGGAAGGTAAGGGTTCGATGAGTTTGGTTTATGGCTATTGTAGAAGTTATCTATGGATAAGTAACAGATACAAAAAAGCCGATGCTAGGCATCGGCTTAGTTTGAGACACTTTAAATTAAGCTGGTTGAACTAGAGCGAGCGCTTTACGAGAAACCTCGTGAGCTGCTTTCGTTAAGTTTTGCTTTTCTAGTGCGTCAGATAGGTATCCGTAATCTGAAACATTTGAACGAAGTGCTAGGGCTTTCTCAAAGTGGCTTTGTGCTTCCGCCCACTTCTGTTCTCTTAGGTAGAACTGAGCCAGCGCGCTGTGTGCTTCGGCATTACCACTGTCTTTACTGATTGCACGTTCTAGCATGACCACTACTGGGTGGTGATCGGCTAGGTTCAGCTCTGGAAGCAACATGTAGAGCTCATTTGAACCACTCTTCGCAATGTTCTCTTTGATCACTGTGAACGCTTCTGAGTCAGCTTTACGAGCGATCAGTTGCTTCACAAAGCAAGATACAAGGTGCGAACTTTGTTTCTGCTTTCTTGAAAGCTTGTTCCAATGACTGATTAAACCTTCGCTACCTTGCTGTTGTGCCACATCATGAAGTAATCCACATTGTGCTTTCTGTTCTAATTCACGTTGCTCATCAGCTGTTAGAAGCTTGTTCTTAACTAATTTAGGCGTTAATTCTAGCAATGGCTGCCATAACTTCAGTTGCAAGTAAGTGGCTTTTAACAGGCCAAGTACAGCAGTGTTATTAGGGTATGTGCCTTTTAGGGTAGAAAGTGTATCGAATGCAGCTTCGTAGTTTGACTCGCTGATTTGCTGTTTAGCTTTAGTTAGTTCAACCGCCAGTAGAGAGTCGTCCTGTTGACTAGCAAGCTCGATGTACTTATCACGCTCACTCGTATTACCTTGTTCGTGTGCCGCTTGAGAAGCGACTAAATAACAAAGTAGAGGCATGTCGTGATGATTAGCCCAGCGAGTTACTTTCTTCTCAGCGCCTTTCCAGTCACCTTCAAGTAGCTTGATAATGCCTTCATTGGTATAACGACGAGAGCGCTTCAGCTTACGAACACTGAACCAGTTCCAAGTAGTTGAGCTTGCGTACATAAGCTTTTTAAATAGGTACTCTAAGCCGAATAGAGCCGCTAGAAGAGCAATGACGAAGATAACCAGTGTTGTTACGCTCATCTCAATGGTCTTATTCGCAATTGAGATCAGAACGTAGCCTTGTTGACCAGAGAACTGAGTACCAACAATTAACCCAGCACCTAGAACGAGAAAAAGAAAAATCCAACGAATCATTATTTTTCCTCCGTGGTCATAACGGTGACTTCACGACGTAGGCGCTCACGTATCACATCTGACAACTCATTTTGAGACTCAAGCTTTACAGGGTATTTCACAGAAATGTTCTGTTCACTTAGCTGTTTAATCGCTTTCTCAAATTCAATCACTGAGTTGTTATCTTGATTTAGATAAGCTTTCGACCACTCGCTAGCGGTATTAAGAGCTGCGCTATAGAGTTCACCTTGTTCTTTGTAGACGGCGCGAATCGCGGTTTCTAATTTACCTTTGATGTTTTCACGCAGGTAGAAGTGCTGTTCTGGTGATAGTAGAGGGATAACTTCGCCATCACGACTACGGAAGGTAATGAAGTTTTCTGAGAAGTCTTTCATCGACGTCATCAGGTTGTTCTGCCAATCATTAATATCTTGCGATACCGCTTTTTTCTCAACAGCCGCAGCTTCTGGAAGAATCGCATTGGCAAGCGGCAGTGTATCGACTTGCTGTTGTAGACTTGTGATGCGTAGAACTAAGCCGTCACGATCGATCAGAGGAATGGTACGAAGTTTGGTAATGTCATTGGTCATTGATTGACGCAGTGACACTAAGCTCGGGTCATTCAGTGCTGCGATACGTTGATCGGCACTTTCCATTAATTTGGTTGCGCTAACGGCATCATGCTCTAGGAACAGTTTACGCCCTGCTAGTTTCACAAGGTAATCGGCTTCGGCAAGTAACCAGTCATTCGGGCGGCGACCTTTCACGTCAGCGACTGCTAACTGCAGGCTTTGAATGCTCTTCTGCTGTTGAGACTGTACGACCTGAGTTTTCTCCACCGCGTGTGAGGCTTCTTGGATAGTCTCTTGCTTGATGGTTTGTAGGTCTTTATTTACTGCAGATTGGGTATTTTGAAGTTGCGCTTGAAGAGCAGCGATTTGAGCCGAGTACTCCGCGCTCTTTTGCTGCATTTGAAATGCGATACCGCCACTGAAGATAATTGAAATAGCGATCGCAATAGCGCCTAGTTTGACACCGCGCTTACCTTGCTTTTCTGCTTTCTCTATTTGCTCTTTATGCTCAGCTTGAGGCTGCTCATTTTTAGCGGTATTTGAAGCAGAGGCATCAAGCTTCTGTTCAGGTTGTTTTGTCTCTGTAGAGTCAGCTTTTTCGTTTTCAACAACTACTGGCTGAGTATCTTGTTTCTTTTCAGGTTCAATATGCTCATTATTTTTTTTGCTTGTCATGCTTATTTCCTGTTTCTAGCTAGGGCCGGAGAGCAGCCAGTAATATTTGGTTCGTAGCACTGTGAGTATTGGTCACATTCGAGAAGCCGAGTTGTTGTGCTCGTTCTACAATGCGCTGGCTTGGGACAAATAGATGTCTTGTTGAAAGCCAAGCCAAATACTCATCAGGGGTAATTGAGCAGAGATACTCCAATTGTTCCTGACTAGTGATGACAACTTTGGACGTTTTTTTGTTTATCCATGTTTGATAGGTATTGTGGTCGCTAATAGGAATATATTCTCTACGGTAGGTCTCACAATAAGAGACTTGTGCACCTCGATTGAGTAGAGAATCCCTAATGAGCTCACGCCCACCATTGCCACGTAGTATCAAAATGGACTTATTTTCTACGCCATTAAGTTCAGTAAGTTTAAGAAGATGTTCACTATCACTAACTTGAGGATAGTTTACTTTTTGTTTACAGACTTTGCTTAAAACGTGCGCAGTTTTTTGACCAACGCCAAGATAAAGCGGCGAAGTAGGCCAAATGGATGAGGTTTTTGAAAGGATGCTTTGGGCAGCCGCCACGGCGTGGTGACTGACTGCAATAATGATATCGCTGTTATTAAGCTGGGTGCTTAAATCCGCAGAGTTGGGATTATCCACGATACGAATCAGCGGATGATGGATTGCTTGAACCCCTTCATCCGCTAGTTGTTGGCAAAGCGATTGTCCCTCTGAACCGGGACGAGTCACCAACACTGTCATGATTATTCTTGGTCAACGTAGAGCTTGGTTAAGATTTCTCTCGCGCCATCATCCAGCAATTGATTTGCCAGAGTCACGCCAAGTGCTTCTGCATCTTTGCGAGGGCCAGAGATCTCACCACGAACCATCTTAGAACCGTCCGGTTCACCAACTAATGCACGTAGCCAGATGTTTTCGCCATCTAATAATGAGTAGCTGCCGATAGGAACCTGACAGCCACCTTCTAGGGTAAGGTTCATTGCACGTTCGCACAGTACACGATCAGCCGTGTCTTTATGATTCAGTGGTTCAAGGAGTTTAATCAGATGCTCGTCATCAAGGCGACACTCAATACCAACAGCGCCTTGGCCAACAGCAGGGAGAGACTGCTCTGGTTCGATGAAGCTACGAATACGCTCTTCTAGCTCTAGACGTTTAAGACCTGCAGCAGCCAGTACGATCGCATCGTATTGACCATCATCGAGTTTACCTAGACGAGTACCAACGTTGCCGCGCAGCTCTTTGATGATGAGGTCAGGGCGGTATTCTAACAGTTGGCATTGGCGACGCAGACTGCACGTACCCACGACAGCACCTTGTGGGAGTTCGTCGATGTTGTTGTAAGTGTTTGATACGAAAGCGTCACGCGGATCTTCGCGCTCACAAATTGTTACCAGACCTAGACCTTCAGGGAAGTCGACAGGTACATCTTTCATTGAGTGAACCGCTAGGTCAGCACGACCTTCTAGCATGGCTACTTCAAGTTCTTTAACGAACAGTCCTTTACCACCCACTTTAGCAAGCGGAGTGTCTAGGATGATGTCACCTTTGGTCACCATAGTTACCAACTCAACCTCTAAACCAGGGTGAGCAGCTTGCAGTGCATCCCTTACAAAGTATGCCTGCCAAAGGGCAAGAGGGCTTTTTCTGGTCGCGATACGGATTGGTGCTGAATTTGTCATGGTGTTTCCGATATAGGTTCTGTAATAGCCTAATCCTACCATTATGAGGCGAGAATTCTTACTGTTTGATCATTCCATACTTTGATAGCTGAGAGATTTTCATGAGTTCACCAAAATAGTGTGATTAGTATCTCATTTGAAACATGGGCTATTATTAGAAATAGTCAATAAAGAGGACACTACGGCGCCGTGAGTTTAACTTTCTGTCATCAAGGAATTGACCAGTATGACGGGTTCCTTTGCTTTACCATTAAGGGTAAAAGTGTTAAATTGATCACGTTTTGTTGCTCCTTTCGTTCAGTAACTAAACAGAACTGCACTTAACCTCAAACCAAGGACTTACCTTGCAGGCTTACACTCAAACTTTGATTCAACGATTAGACAATCTAAATCAGCAGCGCATTGATCGTGCGTTGGCGTTGATGAATGTGCAAGGCCAGCGAGTATTCAACCTTATTCCCGCACTGCTTCACTTCAATCACCCGATGATGCCTGGTTATTATGACCAACAAGTTCCTTTTGGAATTCGTAGCTTCACGCTTAATGAATTCCAAAAGCAATTTGTCTCTGATACCGAATTAACGCTGGGTGGAAAACTCACCGAGACGGATGAACCTGCAATCCTTGGTTTGTACACCATGGGTAGTACTTCTTCTATTGGTCAAAGCACTTCAAGTGATCTTGATATTTGGGTGTGTGTTTCCCCTGATATGGATGGCGCCTCTCGCGATAGCCTAACCAACAAGTGTCTCTTGATTACTGATTGGGCTGAAACCTTAGGGGTTGAAGCGAACTTCTTCTTGATGGATGAAGAGCGTTTTCGTTCGAATCATTCAGAAGAGATGACAGGCGATAACTGTGGTTCTTCACAGCACTTATTACTGCTTGATGAGTTCTATCGCTCTGCGGTTCGTTTGGCTGGTCAACGTTTGTTGTGGCAAATCATTCCGCCAGAAATGGAAGAGTGTTACGACGAGTATGTTCAAGGCTTGTGTCAGGATGGTTACCTTGATTGCTCGCAGTGGATCGATTTCGGCAAGCTGAATCGTATTCCTGCTGAAGAGTACTTTGGTTCAAACCTGTGGCAGCTCTATAAGAGTATCGACTCACCGTATAAATCGGTTTTGAAGGCGATCCTGTTAGAAGCCTATTCATGGGAATACCCAAATACCCAACTGCTGAGTATTGATACCAAGCGTCGCTTCTTCGCGGATGAACCTGATCTGTATGGCATGGATAGCTACTATCTGATGCTTGAGAAGGTAACGCGCTATCTAGAACGCATTAACGACCACACTCGATTGGACTTGGTGAGACGCTGTTTCTACCTTAAGACCCACGAGAAGTTGTCACGAGATGCGGGCATTGGTTCTGTTGCGTGGCGTCGTGAAGCCTTAACTGAGATGACTAAATCTTGGAATTGGGGACATGAAACCATTGCTGAGCTTGATAACCGCCGTAACTGGAAGGTTGAGCAGGTTAAAGTGGTGCACCATGCACTGCTTGATGCCTTGATGCTGAGCTATCGTAATCTGATTCAATTTGCGCGTCGTAACGACATCACTTCGGCAATCAGTCCACAAGATATCAGCATCTTGGCACGTAAGCTTTACGCTGCGTTTGAGGTCTTGCCGGGCAAAGTGACGCTACTGAACCCGCAAATCTCTCCAGACCTGCACGAACCAGATTTGAGCTTCATCGAAGTTCGTCAGGGTCAGTCGAATAAAGCCGGTTGGTACTTGTATAAGCAGCCACTGGTTGCACACCGCATTCTTGGTCAGCCTTCTCTAGAGCACCATGAGTACTTGAGTAAGTTGGTAGCATGGTCGTTTTTTAATGGCTTGATTACCGAGTCGACACGTTTGCACTCTGTGGTACGTGACGCTCACATCGATATCGATAAGTTCTATCAAATGGTGAGCGACCTGCGTAATACGTTTTCTTTGCGTAAGCGTCGCCCAAGTATGCAAGCACTGGCGAGCCCGTGTGAGATAAGCCAGCTAGCGATGTTCATCAACTTTGAAAATGACCCGACGTCTGAATTAAGTGGTCGTGCATTAAAAGTGGACCTCAAGAACGCCGATATCTTCAGCTTTGGTGAGGAAGGTAAGAGCTTAGTCGGCAGTGTCGACTTAGTTTATCGTAACTCTTGGCATGAAGTACGTACGCTGCATTTCCAAGGTGATACGGCAATGCTGGATGCGCTGAAGACGGTACTTGGCAAAATGCACCAAGATGCTTTACCGCCAGAATCGGTTGATGTGTTCTGTTACAGCAAAAACCTGCGTGGTGTGATGCGTAACATGGTGTATCAACTGCTTGCTGAGTGTATCGATTTACGATTGAAACCGATTGAACCCGAGAAGCGCCGCCGCTTTAAGGCTATTCGTTTAGCTAATAAGATGTTTGGTCTGTTCTTCGAACGTCGTGGTGTGTCGGTACAGATGTTGGAAAACTCGGTCGATTTCTACCGTAGCATCTCAACCAATAAGCTCAAAGGCTCACCTTTACTGATGCTCGATAAAGAGCAAGAGTATCAACTGCCAGAAGTGGTGGATGGTTTTGCGAGCGAGGGTTTGATTCAGTTCTTCTTCGAAGATACCGACAAGGGCTTCAATATTTATGTATTGGACGAATCGAATCAAGTTGAGGTGTATCACCAATACAGCGGTGAAAAAGATGAGATGATCGCGAGCGTGAATTCTTTCTACACATCGGTAAAAGATGAGTCGAAGATGTCGTCTAAGTTGATTAACTTTAACCTACCTCAGTACTACCAAATCGTTCATCCTGAAGAAGGCAATTCTTACGTTGTGCCTTATCGTAACGATGCAACTCTAGCTTCTCGGAGCTCAAAGATAGTTAACATCTAGTCTTACTAAGACTGATTGATATTAAAAAAGGAGTGATTGATTCACTCCTTTTTAGTTTTGCTTACAAATGATTAGACCCAATCGATCGCTTCACCTGCGTGCTTCACGCATTCTTCTTTAACCATCTCAAACAGCTCCATGCCCGTCTTTGAACATGTCCACTTGTCGTCAACTAGCTTGAAGTGAAAGCCACCAGACTTAGACGCTAACCAGATTTCTTTCATTGGTTCTTGGCGGTTAATGATGATTTGGCTGCGGTTCTCAAACTCCAGCGTCATCACGTTACCAGTCACTTCGTAATCAATATCTGCCTCTGATTCATCGATAGCTTCTTCGATGTTTTGCATCTGTATATCGACCAGCTGATGAAATTCAGTCTCGTTCATCCTTTCTATCCTATTGCTTTTCCTGAGTGTGGTGCGATTATAGGGGGCATTGAGTTAATAATCACGATATGCAAAATGAAAAAATTAATTACTGCTCTATTTATGATGTCCGTTATTGGACTTTCTGGTTGTGGTCAAACGGGTCCTTTGTACGATCCTGATGAAGTTCAGCAAACCGAACAATCACAATAAGTGAAAACACGCAGAAATCGTTATTTATAAGGGATAAGAACTTTGGATTACTTCAACTATCAGGAAGATGGCCAGCTTTGGGCTGAGGACGTCGCACTTTCACAACTAGCAGAGCAATATGGTACACCGCTGTATGTATATTCTCGTGCAACATTAGAACGCCACTGGAATGCGTTTGATTCATCGGTTGGTGAGCATCCGCACTTGGTGTGTTATGCCGTTAAAGCTAACTCAAACCTTGGCGTGTTGAATACTTTGGCTCGTTTGGGCTCAGGTTTCGATATCGTTTCTGGCGGTGAGCTAGAGCGTGTAGTTGCTGCCGGTGGCGATCCAGCAAAAGTTGTATTCTCTGGTGTCGGCAAAACAGCCGCTGAAATGAAGCGTGCGCTTGAGTTGAACATTAAGTGTTTCAACGTAGAGTCTGAACCAGAACTAGAGCGATTGAATAAAGTAGCTGGTGAGCTTGGTGTTAAAGCGCCGATTTCACTGCGTATCAACCCAGACGTTGATGCCAACACTCACCCTTATATCTCTACGGGTCTGCGTGATAACAAGTTTGGTATCGCTTTCGACCGTGCTCCTGCTGTCTATGAGTTTGCAAAAACACTCGATAACTTGTCTATCCATGGTATTGATTGCCACATTGGTTCTCAGTTAACGGATATCGAACCTTTCATCGATGCAACCGATCGCCTGCTTGCGCTGATCGACCAGCTACGTGCTAACGGTATCAACATCAAACACCTTGATGTCGGTGGCGGCTTGGGTGTGGTTTATCGTGATGAATTACCACCACAGCCTTCTGACTACGCGAAAGCCTTATTGGCTCGCTTAGACAATCATTCTGATCTAGAGCTGATTTTCGAGCCTGGAAGAGCGATTGCTGCTAACGCTGGTGTATTATTAACGAAAGTCGAGTTCCTCAAGCCAACAGAGCACAAGAACTTTGCCATCATCGATGCAGCAATGAACGACCTAATGCGCCCAGCACTTTACCAAGCTTGGCAGGATATTGTTCCTGTGAGCCCTCGTCAGGGTGAAGCCGTGACTTACGATTTGGTTGGCCCAATTTGTGAGACAGGCGATTTCCTAGGTAAAGATCGTGACCTTGTGCTTGAAGAAGGTGATCTGCTAGCAGTTCGTTCAGCGGGCGCTTATGGCTTCGCGATGTCATCTAACTACAACACTCGTTCGCGTGCGGCTGAAGTGATGGTGGATGGCGATAAAACTCACTTGGTTCGTCAGCGTGAAGAGCTTACGAGTCTGTGGGAACTTGAAAACATTCTTCCGGAGTAATTTTAAGCGTTATGCACTTCCACTTTTCTAAAATGCATGGTTTGGGCAATGATTTCATGGTCGTGGACTGCATTACTCAAAATATTTTCTTTTCTCCAGATTTGATCCGTCGTTTGGCGGATCGTCACACTGGCGTGGGCTTTGATCAGCTACTTGTGGTTGAGGCTCCCTATGATCCAGAAACTGATTTCCATTACCGCATATTCAATGCAGATGGCAGTGAAGTGGAGCAGTGTGGCAATGGTGCGCGTTGTTTTGCACGATTCGTTCGCATGAAAGGCTTAACGAATAAGTACAGCATCAACGTCAGCACCAAGAAAGGTAAAATGGTTCTCAAGATTGAAGAGAATGACCTGATCACCGTGAACATGGGCATTCCTGAGTTCGAACCCGGCAAGATTCCATTCAAGGCCAAGCAGCCAGAGAAGACGTATATCCTAAGAACGGATGTACACACCTTATTCTGTGGTGCGGTAAGCATGGGTAACCCACATGTGGTTACCGTGGTTGATGACGTCGACACGGCTGATGTGGACACCTTAGGCCCACTACTTGAATCACATGAACGTTTCCCTGAGCGTGTTAATGCTGGCTTTATGCAGGTCGTTAACCGTGAAGAAGTTCGTCTACG
Source organism: Vibrio sp. 10N.286.48.C11 (assembly GCF_041469805.1). NCBI lineage: Bacteria > Pseudomonadati > Pseudomonadota > Gammaproteobacteria > Vibrionales > Vibrionaceae > Vibrio > Vibrio sp. 10N.286.48.C11. The sequence continues at coordinate 10,204 of NZ_JBFRLK010000034.1, forward strand.
TGTTTACGAACGCGGCGCGGGTGAAACTCAGGCATGTGGCAGCGGAGCGTGTGGCGCAGTTGCAGTGGGTATCACTCAAGGCTTACTGGCTGAGAATGTGAAGGTTCGTCTACCAGGCGGTGACTTACACATTAGCTGGCAAGGCCCGGGTAAACCTCTGTTTATGACCGGCCCTGCAACGCATGTGTTTGATGGTCAACTTTCTTGCTAATAACGACCCAAAACAAATATATTCATAAAAATAAAGGATAGGTTTTGTCTTACGTTGAAGCCGACGCACTCACCGCAGAAGTGGTCGCGGAATATTTACGTGATAACCCAGATTTTTTCCAAGACCGAAAAGATTTGGTTGATCGCCTTGCTATCAATAACGTTGAGCAGGGCGCTGTTTCTCTGGTTGAGGTTCAGCTTAAACGCCAACGTCATCGAATCGAAGAGCTTGAAGAAGAGATCACTGGCTTGATGTCGTTGGCAGCAAATAACGATAAAACCTTCTATGAGTTTATGGATCTGCAAGCGCAAGTGCTGAAATGCAGTGACCTCATGCAGGTGATAAAAGCCGTTGAACAAAAAGCGTTAGATCTTGGGCTTAAGGCTCATGTTCGTATTCTTTCGCAATCTGGCTTTTATCAGTTGAGTGCTGAGGGTTACTCTAAGTTTTCGCTTAACCATTTCAATGGCAAAGATGCTTATCTTGGACGCTTGAGAAAAGCCGACAGACACGATTTGTTTGGTGATTATCCAGTTCCAGAGCTAGGCTCTTATGTAGTACTACCGCTTGCTAAGCAGTCTCCATTGGGTTTGCTCGCCTTTTCTAGTGAAGATGGCGGACATTTCCAACCCCATATGGATACGCTCTTTTTACGCCATTTAGCACTTGTTGTCGCTCATTTGGCGGACACCTTACCTTGGCAGATAAATAATGAGCCTAGAGCCCAAAATACCTCTTCCTAACAGACTTCAAAAGCCACTTTCTCGCTTCTATGAATATCTCCGAAGCGAGAAGGGACTCAGCCTACACACCCAACGTAATTACAAACAACAACTTGAAACCATGGCCGGTCATTTAGTCACTCTAGGGTTAAAGGATTGGGGTCAAGTCGATGCGGCGTGGGTCAGACAACTGGCCAGTAAAGGCATGCGTGAGGGAATGAAAGCGAGCAGCATTGCAACGCGCTTATCGTCACTGCGCAGCTTCTTTGATTTCCTTGTGTTGCGTGGCGAAATGACCGCCAATCCAGCCAAAGGTGTCTCTGCACCTCGCAAACAACGCCCTTTGCCTAAAAACCTCGATGTTGATGAAGTGGGTCAACTGCTTGATGTGAATGAGGACGATCCATTGTCGATTCGTGATCGAGCGATGATGGAGGTGATGTATGGTGCTGGATTACGACTGGCAGAACTGGTCGGCATCAATCTGAAAGATGTGTTGGGTCGACAAGGCGAAATCCGAGTGATTGGTAAAGGCGACAAAGAACGCAAAGCGCCTTTTTCTGGTTTAGCTAAAGAGTGGGTCGATAAATGGCTCAAAGTTCGTGGTGAATTGGCTTCACCGGGTGAAACCGCGCTGTTTGTCTCTAAGCTCGGGACTCGTATCTCTCACCGCAGCGTGCAAAAGCGCATGGAAGAGTGGGGCAAGAAGCAATCTGTCGCGAGCCACATCAGCCCGCATAAACTGCGTCACTCCTTTGCAACGCATGTGCTGGAATCGAGCCAAAATCTTCGTGCTGTGCAAGAGTTGCTTGGCCATGAAAACATCTCGACGACCCAAGTGTATACCCACTTAGATTTCCAACACTTAGCACAAGCTTATGATCAGGCTCACCCGAGAGCTCGTAAGAAGAATAAAGATTAGATTAAAGGGTTTACTATGCGAATTTATCGAGGGTTAAAGCCCATCAAAGCCATGACCTTTGACTTGGATGACACCCTGTATGACAACTGGCCTGTGATCATGAAGGTTGAGAAAGAGATGGCACAGTGGCTTTATCAAAAGCACTCAGTGTCGGCTTCTTTATCGCTTGAAGAGTGGCAGGGCATTAAGCAGCAAGTCGCATCTGAAAACCCAGCTTTGAAACATGATGTCACCGTGTGGCGTGAAACTCAGATTAAGAGTGGTTTGCTGCAATTGGGTTACTCTCTGCAGCAAGCAGAGCAAGCGGCTCGAGAGGGCATTGAGCATGCCTTGTGGTTGCGTAATCAAGTCGATGTCCCTCAAGAAACGCATCGAGTGATGACTGAACTTAGCCAACGTATTCCTCTGGTTGCGATTACCAATGGCAATGTCGATCCACACAAAATTGGCTTAGGGCTGTACTTTCAATTAATCCTTAAAGCCGGCCCTGATGGCAGAGCAAAACCCTATCCAGATATGTTTGAAAAAGCTCAGCAACACCTAGGTTGTGACGCTGAGAATATTCTTCATGTTGGCGATCACCTCAAAACGGATGTCTATGGAGCCAAGCAAAATGGCTTCCAAGCGTGCTGGTTTAATGACACTGGTTCCAATTTATACCGCTCCCCGAAGGCGAGTGTGCTCCCTGATGTTGAAATAGACCAACTTAGCGATCTTATGCGACTAATTTAATGGCTCGGTAAGCTTATTGTGTCGCATTTATGCTATTGAATTGTTACATTAGTCGCCTATAAAAGCCTGATTAGGCTAGGATAATTGGCGACTACTTTTTATCGATTCATTTCAGTCATAGCAGTGGTTGCGGGTTGTTACTTCACTCGATTTTGAACAAGGGTTGGCATGCAAACATTTACATTTCTCGCAAATACTGAGGCGTTATTTAGAGCTCAATTTGATCAGCGAGAATGGTGTGACAGCAAACAGTACCTTATTCAAATTTTCTCAGCTCAATCTTCAGATCTAGCTCGTCAAATCGCGGGTGTTGCCCTCAATCGTTTAAATAATGCGACGCTAATTGGCCAGAGTGCTCGTCATGTTATCTGTGATAATTGCCTTGAAAGTGCATGCACCTTAGTCATCATCAGTGAGTTCAACGAAACCCATCTAACCTCTGCGGTCCAGCCTTTTTCCGGCAATCCAAATCAAGACAGCCAAGACTTAGCTTTTCAGCTGCGCCTTACAGAAGAAACCAAAACGGTCATCAGCTTGTGCGATCAGGTTGAAGGGCGTGATTATCCTATTTATAGCGCTTTTGAAAATTTGCCTTACGCCTTGCCGATAGCTGGTGGACTGTGCCATGAGAATGAATTTGGCCGTTGGGTTATGTATAACGAGCAAACCTACCAGCACGCCTGTGTTGCTGTGGCTCTGACTAACCCAAGATTGAAGGTTTGGTCGGACGCGTACTCTGAGTGGAACCCGATTGGGATGAAGCTACGAGTCACACACGCAATCGGAAATCGCTTATACGCATTGAACGACAAGCCGGCTATTGAAGTATTCAAACATTACCTTGCGGATGGCAAAGACCTTCCTTTTAGTCAACTGATGAGCTTTCCACTTTATCGAGAACTTGGCAGAAAGAAGGGTATCTCGACGCCGCTACGTATTAATGATGATGGCAGTATTGAGTTTGATAGCCCTTGGCATGTCGGTGAAGAGGCGCAGTTTTGTTATAACCACCCATCGCTCACTGCAGAAAAGGTGCACCACGGTGCCGAGATGCTAGCCATGCATCAGCCTGAATCGGTGATCATTTATAACTGCGTATCTCGACTTGAATTTATCGACAGTAAACTTGAGCTCAAGCCATTTGAAGGGATAGTGAATACATGTGGTGCCTACTGCATGGGGGAGCTATACCGTAATGAAGACCGCCAAGAGATACTGCACCACAGCTTGACTTATATCGCTATGCGCGAGTCTGACGAGATTAAAGAGTTTCATTGCGAAGACTTTCAGTGTGACTCAACCGTGTCGCCATTGCTTAACCTAGTCAGAAATGCAGTCGCTGATCTCGACAGTATGAATACTCAGATGGAAAAGAAACTCCATCAACAAGCGCGTCGCTTAACCGAAAGCTATCGCATTGACTCGCGTACTGGTTTGCCGAACCGTATCGTACTGAAAGAGCGCCTCAATACGATTCTGTTCAGTGAACATCTGCTGACCTTAAAGCTAACCAACTTCCATCAGGTTAACGAGAAGTATGGTTATCAAGTGGGGGATCAGCTGCTACTCGATCTGTCTAATCACTTTATCGAGCGATTACAGCTTCGTGTGGTTAAAGAGCCTCGCGTGAAGGTAGAGCTATTCAGTATTGGTGTTGGAGAGTGGGCGATTATCTTCAATGCTAGTGTTGGTAGTACGAAAATAAAAGAAGGTTTCGTTGAGTTCGCCGATGACATCGAACACATAAATTTTGAGCCATATGGTTTGGCTGATATTGATTACCTGTCAGTTTCTTTGTGTGGCGGCTTTGCTAGTCGTTGTGACTTCTTAACCGACAGTGGTGACCAGATCTTATTGAAAGCGATCGAAGCTCGACGCTATGGAGTACGTAACAATACCCACATCACCAATGCTAAAGACATTCAGGTGAGTGAAGAAGATCGCAAAGAGCAACTCGGTTGGCTGAGCTGTGTAAGTCGTGCGATTTTAGATCAGAACATCATCACTTATTCCCAGCCAATTGTGGAGTCGGCTACGCACGAAATGATTGGCCAAGAGTGCTTGGTCAGAATCATGGAGTCAGACGGTACCATTGTGCCACCAGGTAAGTTCTTACCTATCATTGCCGACACGCACCTTTACACTCGCCTCAGCCGACACATGATTAAGAACACTATTGGCTATATGGCGGATAAGCAAAGCCCATTTTCTATCAACCTATCCCCACAAGATTTGTTGAGCGATAAGACGCTCGAGGTCCTTGAGGCTGCGATCAGTGGTATGAACGATCCTACTCGACTTGGTTTAGAAGTTCTCGAGTCTGAACAGATTAAAGATTATGGCCGCATGATTGAGGTGTGTAATCACTTCCGTGCGCTTGGGGCGAGAATCATTGTTGATGACTTTGGCTCTGGTTACTCCAACATCGAGGAAATCATTAAGCTTGAGCCACAGATCATTAAGCTCGACGGTAGCTTGATTCGTAATATCGACAAAGATCAAAAACAAAGAAACATAGCCTCTCAGTTGATTCGTTTGTGCCAAGTGTTCAATGCCAAAACGGTCGCTGAATTTGTCCATAACCAACAGGTTTGTGAGATAGCAGAGCAAATGGGTGTCGATTATCTGCAGGGTTACTACTTCGGTGAGCCTAAGCGACTGTTTTAGCAGTTAAAGCTTCCCGCATTGTGTAACGACTGGCTATAAAAGTACTGCGCCGCCATTAATGACTGCTTTTTGGCGGAATGAATGATGTCTAACTAAGGTCACATTATTCATAACGCGATCGCAAGTATTCCGTGCAAGCCTTATCTATAATAAGCACAATAATAAATCATTAACGTAACGATTAATGTGAATATGCAGTCGACTTCTCTCCTGATACAAGACATTGAGCAAACCCAACGTGAATTGGAAAAGATAGATTTTCATCAACATGAAAGCCTACTGATTCAGGTGTTTTCGTCTTTCGAGAAAGGTTCTGTTTTGGCTGCCTGCCAAGTGATTCAATCGACTTTTCCCAATGCCAAATTGATTGGTTGCAGTGCTAACCACTACATTAGTCAAGGTGTCATCCTGCACCAAGGTCTTTATCTGATTGTTACCCGCTTTGACGCGACGTCTTACTCTTGTGGTGTTGTCGAATATAGCGAACAACCATTGCTCGATAGCCACGCTATGTGGCAACAGCTTGAGTGCAATGATAATACTCAAAGCATCATCTGTTTCGCAGACCGCTTGCAGATAAATAACCGAGATCTATTTTCAGCTTTTGAGCAGTCGATGTATTCATTACCGATCTGTGGCGGTGCATCGACCATCACAGATAATGGGCGATGGGTGATGTTAGACGGCATTTGCTATGAAAATGCCTATGTGATGTTGGCGCTGCACAGTGTTGAGCTCTCCATCGCTAAGGGTTACTACACTGAATGGAATCCGATAGGTCGAACTTTTCGAGTGACAGGTGCTCAAGAGAACCGGTTGTTGGAACTGGATGGGATGCCTGTTCGCGAACTCTACAATCGTTACCTCGCTGATGGCCTCGAAGTGCCTTTTGAGCAACTGCATAACTTTCCCTTGATGGTCGGTGACCCGAAAGAGCAAAACATTCACTTACCGCTCAAGGTAACGGAAAGTGGAGAGATAGAATTCAGCGGCCTGTTCCAAGTGGGCGATGAGGTCCGGTTTTGTTATGACCATCCATCACTGACCTTAGAGCAGATACGACTGGGCGTGCAGCAGATCGCCTCTCATAGGCCAGAACAGTTCTTCATTTATAACTGTACATCTCGTATCGACTTTATTGATGGCAACCAAGAGGTTGAGGTTTTCCAAAAATTGGCCGACAGCTATGGCGTTTACTGCATGGGAGAACTTTATCAAGAGAATGGCCAACAGCGAATCTTGCACCATAGCCTCACTTATCTTGCGCTTAGAGAAGGCGAGGGTAAGGCGGTATTGCCATTAGAGACGCAACCCGCGACCAACATATCCCCTCTGTTTTCATTGATCCGAAATGCACTGCTTGATGTCGATGACATGAACAACAGCATGGCGAGTAAGATTCAGCAGCAAGCCACTGCATTGACGGCAAGCTATCGAATTGATCACCGTACAGGTTTACCCAATCGAAGTGTGCTGCGTGAGAAACTGTCGAAGATGAGCAGTGATAGCCACTTACTAGCTTTGAAGGTCACGACCTTTGGTCAGATCAATGAGAAGTATGGTTATCGAGTAGGTGACAAGCTTCTGCATGATTTGAGTGAGTACTTTCAAAAGGCGCTGTGGCAGTTCTTTGATGAGGGCTGTCAGCTCTACAGTATCGGTATTGGTGAGTGGGCGGTGGTGTTTGATAGTTGGGCGAGCCAAGAACATATTCATCAGCGATTCTCGGAATTTGCCGATCAAACCGAGCATGTGAATTTTGAGCCTACCGGTTTACCCGATATTGATTACTTGTCGGTGTCTATCTGTGCGGGTATCGCCAGCCGTCGAGATTTCCCGACTACCTCTATTGATGACTTATTGTTGAAGGCGATTGATGCGAGGCGCAGCGCTGTCAGCCAGAACAAGCACCTAGTGAGCGCCAAGGCACTCATTCAATTGGAGAAGCATCGCCAAGAGCAACTTGGTTGGCTGTCGTGCGTGAGTCGCGCGGTGCTTAATCAGAATATTGTGGCGTGCTCTCAGCCCATAGTTTCAGCACACAGTCATCAGGTAGAGAGCTACGAGTGTTTGGTTCGAATTGAAGAGGACGGTCAGTTAATTGCACCGGGTAAGTTCTTGCCAATCATTGAAGGAACCCATCTCTATACACGCCTCAGTCGTCAGATGATAACGCGCACCTTCGATTTTATGAGTCAGCGAACCGATTCGTTCTCAATTAATTTAGCGCCACAAGATTTCAGCAATGAGAAAACCATTCTTCACCTTGAACAAGCGATCAAGAAAATCAGTCACCCACAGCGTATTGGCTTGGAGGTGTTAGAAACGGAACAAATTCAGGATTACGGTCGCTTGATTGAGGTGTGTAATCACTTCCGCGATCTTGGTGTGAATATTATTGTTGATGACTTTGGTTCGGGCTATTCGAACATTGATGAGATATTGAAGCTAGAACCACAGGTGATCAAGCTTGATGGCAGTTTGATTCGCAATATTGATAAAGATAAAAAGCAGCGCAAGATCGCTCAGCAGTTGGTGAGCTTATGCCAGATTCTGAATGCTAAGACGGTGGCGGAGTTCGTTCATAATGAGCAGGTGTGCCGTATTGCTGAAGACATGGGGGTCGATTACTTGCAAGGGTATTACTTTGGTCAACCTCAGCGTTTGTTTTGATGGAGCGAGCGTTTCACGTGAAACACTGGTTGGCTCAATAACGAAAATACGATGTAAAAAGGGTGAGCTTATGGCTCACCCTTTTTGTTTTTAGTGTCTGTCTCGTCCTGAAATGTGTTTTTACCTTCCCGCGCGCCTGCTTGGTCTATTTGAGGGCGTGGCCACACTTGTCGGCGTGGAACACTTTTAGATAATGCTGGTAGTAGTCATCAATGAGCTTGGCAGATTCACTTTCACCTAAAGATTTGAGTAACTCAATACCCACTTCACAAGTACACAAGTGGCCACTGTCTTGGTTGCGGCGCAAGGTGTATGAAGATTCGCTGGTAATATCGAGGTGAACTTGCGGAACGGCTTGTAACCACGAGCTCTTGTTAAGCATCTTCTTCGCTTCTTGCCATGTGCCATCCAAGATGATGAATAGCGGCTTACGGCTCTGGGCTTGGGTCATTACAGCTTGCTGGCACTCGACACTTTGATCACTTGGGAATAAAAGAAACGGTTGTCGTGTTTCATCGTCAAGCAGTGCGATGAGCTCCGCTGGTGGTGTTTTCCTTTGCCATACAATGGACTGACACTGATCAAGGGATTGCTGAAGCAGCTTCCCTGTATTGGTATCGCGTGACAGTTCATTCTCATGAGTGAGCAGTACAAGATCGATTTGGCTTGCGACACTAGGTATCAGGTGACAAATACATTGGTGAGTGAAGCTACAACCATGGCAAGCTTGTTGGTTACTCATGTTTACAACTTCACTCCACTTTGTGCGGGTGAGATACCATCAGCAAACAAAACCACGTCGCTGATATCAGCATCATCTGCAACTGGAGCGACACTTGGGTTTAGCGGGTAGCTGACACCAGAGTATGAAAGTGTGTGTTTCGCCGGTGTTGCACCGCCGCCACTGACATTGAAGATCAGATCCTGCCAGCCGTGGTTTTGCGATTTACCTAAGCGTATGTCGCCCTTAACCAGTGTCACTCGGCTATTGAAGCGCCAGTTATCTTGATGGTTTTCGAAAATTAGCAGTGTACAGCCACCAGAACCACACCAATCGAGTTGGGCGAACAGCTCTTCTTTACCGTCGCCGTTGAGGTCGTAGGTTAACCAGCGGTATTTAGTGTCGTCAGGTGAGTTGTTGTTGATCTTAAAGTATTCGCGGATCGCTTGGTCGACTTTTGGATCAAGCTGATCGCTGGAGTTCACCTGCTTTGCGGTTAGATCAACGTTAGTGGTGGTGTTTACTTGTGCTTGCGCACTCTTAGCTTCGAATAGCACCAGACCGCCATTGGCAATCGGATACACCACGTTGCCCACTTTCTCTTTTTCAGCGATTAGCTTGCCATTATCGAGTGTGAAGATGCGCTCGGAGATCAAATATTGTTGCTGGTGGCGAGTCATAACCACTTGTACCTGATTTTGGTTCAGTTGCTGCCAGAAGCCTTGTTCAACAATAGAAGGGTCTCCATTGCTGTATGAATAAGTCGTGATAGCACTGTGGTCATTGTTGAGTTCAAGGTTGATAGAGAACCCTGAGTTTTGCGTTGAGCTAGCGAAGTAGAGTCCGCTCCAGTCCAGCGTTGGATCTTGGTTAGAGACCGTCGCACAGCCATTGTAGTTACTGTCATTGAGGTTAAGCTTGGCATGCCATCCATAGATAGAATCGCTCATGCCGTCGCTACAGCTCTCTTTCGTAAGGTTGAGTTTGCCTTGCGCAGCTTTACCTTCTAATTGGTAGTCACGGCTGCTCGATGTGGTGCGGCTTGATTCAATATCGAGGGTCTGTGGCTGTTCGCCCATCTTGGTGTATTTCAGCTGGTCTTTATCGAAGGTTGCTGACCAGAAGGGTTCATTACCAAATACTCGTGTTGAGCGCAGCGGTTGGACGCAGCGATCTGGGTTCTCTGCGGTTAGGATGTTCACTTGGTCAACCACGAAACGCGCTGTGAAATCTGCGTTATAACCCGTTTGGCTCGGCACGGTTAGGTGACCAATCAGCTCGCCATATAAGGCTTGGTAAGGTCTCGTTGAGAGCCCTTGTGCTTCTAACGCTAACTCTGGAGATAAGTCTAACCAGTATTGTTGTTGGCTACCGCAAGGAGTGAAGGTTCGGCTTTCATGGCCAACCACCACCTGACCACGCATGATGAAGGTTTGCGGTTGAATGCTCAGTGGCTCATCCAAGTTTGCTGGGGGCTGTTCAGGTTGTTGCGGCGTATCAGGTGCCGTAACACAGCCTTGTAGAGCGAACGCGACTAGCCATGTCACTGGGTTTTTCATTACCTTCATGTTATATCTTCCTCGGAGCAACCGTTAATTGGATTTATTATGGCATATTGGTTATTTAAAACAGAACCCGACACCTTCTCTATTCAGACTCTTAGAGTACAAAAAACCTCTTGTTGGGAGGGTGTACGCAACTATCAGGCTCGAAACATGATGCGTGATGACGTCAAGCTTGGCGATCTGGTGATGATATACCACTCATCATGTAAAAAAGTTGGCGTAGCGGGGATCGCTAAAGTAACCAGAGAAGCCTACCCAGACCACTTTCAGTTCGACCCTGAGAGTGATTACTACGATCCTAAGTCTTCACCCGATAACCCACGCTGGATCATGGTGGATGTCGAGTTTGTGCGAGTGACTGAGCGCTTGATTCCTTTGGTTACGCTTAAAGCCATGCCTGAACTCTCCGAAATGCCCTTGGTGAAACGCGGTAATCGCTTATCGATCATGCCGGTTACCGAACAAGAGTGGCAGGCAATCTTAAGCAAAGAAGTGTTAGGTTCTCGATAGCGTTAGAGAGAGCTTTTTACGTAAGGTTCAAAAAAGGCTGCCAGTTGGCTGCCTTTTTATTTATTCAGATCTGTTCAACGAGCGAGATTAGAGCAGATGCTTTTCTAGGTAGTGAGCAACGGCATCGTCTGCGTTACTGCCAATCACTTCATTGTCAGGTAGTGCTTTCATCACTTTCTCATGTGATGTACCCATGATTAGACCTTTACCCGCCATAGCCAGCATTTCAGCGTCGTTCATGCCATCACCAAAGGCAACACAGTTATCCAGAGTCAGGTTTAGTGATTTTGCAACAGCGTCTAGAGCGTGGCCTTTAGAGACTTCAGCTGCCATCACTTCCAGACACCAAGGTGTAGAGAAGGCGATGTTCAGTTTGTCGCCAAAAGCATCTCTTAGCTTTTGTTCAAACGTGACGAGATATTCGTGGTCTTGTTCTGGATGTGTGAAGAAGACTTTCGCGATGCCTTCGCTTGGTGCGTTTTCAGCTTCAAAGCGCTTGTAGCTAAAGCCAGACTCACTGTGGAATTTAGCCAACATTTCATCTTCACGGTCTAGTAACCAATCTTCATTCTGGTACATGTGAATAAAGAGGTTTGGATCTTGGCGCACAATATCAATAACTGGCTGAACGAGTTCCTGAGGTACGTTCTGGCTATACATCAGTTGATCGTTTTGGTCATGCACGCGTGCACCGTTTGAAGTGATCATGTACGCCGGAATACCTGCTATCTGACGAATACCCGCCACATCGACGTGGTGACGACCCGTAGCGAAGATGAAGGTATAACCTTGGTCGTGTAATTTCTTAAGCGTTAGCTTGGTAAAGTCGCTTAGCTGATGGTTGGGAGCCAAAAGCGTACCATCTAAATCAGAAGCAACAATTTTCACGGAATCTTTTAGTGCAGGAATACTCATTTAACCCTCATTGCAAAATGCTTAACCAATATTGACGCTAGCCAGCGCTAGAATCGTTTTAACTACAATATCTCTAGGTAGAAATTGTATGCCAAATTCATGCAAGAAAAGAGGGCAAAGCTCACTTACTTCTCTTCCTCTTTAGCGCTTATTTTCTTGGTAGGTTGCTTAGCCTATTAGCTCTAGGCGAAAAACTGATTGATCGCATCCAGTGTTTGATTGCGATATTCATCCTGCTCAAACAACACCTCATGCCTAGAACCCTCAATCAACTTAAACTGACAATCAGAGTTGGTTTTCTTCAGCTTAGAGATGAACTTTACTTGAGCACTGTTACTGACAATCTTTTCATCCCCAGCTTGAATCAATAGCAGAGGGATCTTGATTTGACGAGTTTGTTGAATTGCTTGCTTGGCGGCCATTAACCCTTGCCACACCCAACGCGTGCTTGGTCCACCCACCTGCAAAGATGGAGACTCGTCATATAAGCGGCGGAACCACTGATAGCGAACCTTACTGTGGCTCAGTAAGTTGTTTTCAAAAGGCTTCGAATAATATGCTTGCTGGCCCGGCGCGTAAGTTGGCTTGGCATAAAAAGCGGTAAGCACTTGTCCAACGATCATCGCGATAGGTTTCAGGTACCACTCGGTATTGATACCAAACATCGGAGCGCACAGAGTCACCTTATCAAACGGGTGGTCTGGATGGGTTTGTAGGTAGCGAGTGGCTATGGTGCTGCCCATTGAGTGTGCGAGCAGGTAGCGATTGGAATACTTACTGAGATCAAAACTGGCAATGACGTCAGACATGTCAGATGCATAATCATCAAACTCATGAATGTGACCAATGTCAGAGTCTGTTACCATACGTTCAGACTGGCCTTGACCTCGGTGGTCAAATGAATAAACGTCATAGCCTTGTTGATAAAAATCATAAAAGATTTCTTGGTATTTTTGGCAGCATTCGATACGGCCATTTGAAATCACAATAGCTTTGCTGTGCTTTTCTGAGGTGAGGCTGCACCAGTACAGTTTCTTTTTACCAGACGATGTTAAATACCCCTCTTTTCTTTGTTGCCAAAGAGCGTTGATCGGGTGTTTAATCGCATGATCGAACTGAGGTTCTTGAGTGTAAGGGAAGGTGGCTTCGCTGTGGTTTTCCATGGGAAATTACCTGAACTGATGCGTGTGAGAGCTTTATTGCTACTAATGTTGTTAGATTAAAGAACTAGTAAGGAAATGCAAATGGATACTCATGTCTGGCTTGCTTATGTTGTCACAGCGATTTTGTTTAGCTTGGCTCCGGGCTCGGGTACCGTTAACTCAATCAGTAATGGGCTTAGCTATGGCACTAAAAAGTCACTCGCATCAATTGTTGGCTTACAGCTTGGTCTTGCGTTTCACATTATGCTGGTGGGCGCGGGTATCGGTGCACTCGTTGCTAAGTCTGCGTTGGCGTTCACCATCATTAAGTGGGTCGGCGTGGTGTACTTACTTTGGTTAGGTATTCAAAAGTGGCGTGATAGCTCGAGCCTAGTAGCATCTGAAGAAAGCTCTACTCTGTCGAGTGGCAAACTGCTGAGAAACGCTGTGCTTATCAACCTAACTAACCCGAAATCAATCGTGTTTTTGGTGGCTTTGTTTCCTCAGTTTATTGACCCTACACAACCTCAAGCACCTCAGTTATTAGTGCTAGGTGTGACGACAGTATTCATTGATAGCGTTGTTATGTTGGGTTACACCTCATTAGCGTCACAAATGGGACGTTTTATTCGCTCTGATCGCATAATGGGTAAGATAAATAAAATATTTGGTGGTATGTTCATGGGCTGCGGTGCTTTGCTAGCTGCCGCGAAAGCTTAGATTAAGCGACTGAGTTATAGTTAAACCAATCAGAGTTATCAAGAAATGACCGCTACATACGTTGCTCGACAACCTATCTTAAATCGCAAGAGGAATACACTCGGCTATGAGTTGTTATTTCGCGATGGAGAAAAGAATGCGTACCCAGCGCATATTGAGTCTAATCGAGCAACGTATCGTCTGATTGTTGAGAACTTCTTGTCTGTTGGTCTTAACCCTTCTATTCCATCTTCACGCTGCTTTATCAACTTCCCTTATCAAAGTTTGATTCGTCGACTGCCCTTAAGTTTGCCGAAAGATAAGGTGGTGGTAGAGATTCTGGAAACCTGTAAACCAACAGATGAATTGTTGGAAGCGGTTAAAGACCTTTACCAAGCGGGTTACATGATTGCCCTAGATGATTTTACTTCGACCCCAGAATGGGAACGTTTCCTTAAATACACGCATATCGTAAAGCTCGATATTATGCAGATGGGTTTGGATGAAGCGTGTGATTTGGTTAGGGCGCATCAAGGGAAAAAGTTTAGCTTTTTGGCGGAGCGCGTTGAGACCGAACAAGAATTCCAGCAAGCCAAAGAGGCTGGCTTTAAGTTTTTCCAAGGTTACTTTTTCAATAAACCGGAAATCATCAAGAGTAAATACATTAGCCCTGAGCAAGTGATTGCTATGGAGCTGTTTCAAGAAGTGTGTAAGCCCGATGTGGACTTTCAACGGGTGGAGAGCATTGTCGCGAAAGATGTGGCGCTCTCATATAAGCTGCTGCGTTTTGTGAATACTATGTCGCCGCGCCTTGAAGTGACCATCTCTTCTTTTCGTCAGGCTTTGGTGTATCTAGGTCAAGAGAAACTGAAAATGTTTGTGTCGTTAGCCGTCGCCTCTTATGTCTCTGATAAAAAGCCGAAAGAGCTGTATGGATTGTCCCTACAGCGTGCTCAGTTTTGTCAGCGTATGTCTCGCTATCAGGCATTTGAAGGGTATAGAGAACAGGCCTTTATGATTGGCTTATTCTCCTTGTTGGGTGCTCTGTTGGACTTGTCGTTAGAGAACTTAGTCGAGCAGTTGCCGCTGTGTAAAAGTATCAAGGTTGCTCTATTACGTAGGGAAGGGCCTTACGGTACTTTGCTTGCCCTTGAAGAGAGCTTTGAGCATGCGGATTGGCAGCAGATTGATGAGCACTGCGCTGATTTAGGGCTTAGCGTGGATCAGGTGAAAACTGAACTTACAGAAGCGCGTCGCTGGAGTCACACAGTGACCAACAAGCTGTAGTGTTGCTTTATTAAACTTTTATGACATTTAAAACGCACGCCTTGACGTGCGTTTTTTTACAACTAATATATGCGCATATCCATATATGAGTATGTAGTTATGCTTCCTCACCAATTTTTTAAATTACTGTCTGATGAAACGCGAGTGCGTTGCTTAATGTTGATTGTGCGCCAAGAGTGCCTTTCTGTTGGTGAGTTGACTCAGGCATTGCAAGAAAGTCAGCCAAAGGTTTCTCGCCACCTTGCGCAGCTGCGCTCAAACGGCATTTTGACTGACGTTCGCCAAGGGCAGTGGGTGTTTTACCGCCTGTCACAAGATTTACCGGGTTGGATGCTAAAGTTAATTGATGACCTTATCGCATCGAACTGTTTGAAAACTGAATACCAGCAAGACATTGAGCGTCTAGAGTCGATGAACTCACGCCCAGTATGTTGCGTTTAAGTCTTAATTTAAGTTTCACCACTAACTGAGAGAACACAAAATGACAGTTAAAGTAGGTATTAATGGTTTTGGTCGTATTGGCCGTCTAGCACTTCGCGCAGCATTCGATTGGGATGAGCTAGAATTTGTTCAAATTAACGATGTTGCTGGCGACACAACAACACTGGCCCACCTTCTAGAATTTGATTCAGTTCAAGGTCGCTTTCACCACGAAGTAACTGCAGAAGGCGATGAGATGATCATTAATGGCCAGCGCATCAAGACCACACAAGAGCGCGACATCGATGCGATCGACTGGTCTGGTTGTGATGTGGTTATCGAAGCGACAGGTGTTCACCGTAAGACCTCTTTCCTAAACAAATACCTAGAGCAGGGCGTGAAACGTGTTGTGGTATCGGCGCCAGTGAAAGAAGAAGGCATCGCAAACATCGTTGTTGGTGTGAATGACAATATCTTCGACCCTGCGGTACACAAAATCGTAACGGCAGCGTCTTGTACAACCAACTGTATCGCGCCAGTGGTTAAGGTGATCAACGAGAAGCTTGGTATCGAGAACGCAGCCTTCACCACTATTCACGATTTAACTAACACGCAAACTATTCTTGATGCGCCGCACAAAGACTTACGCCGCGCACGTGCATGTGGCATGAGTCTTATCCCAACAACGACGGGCAGCGCCAAAGCGATTGTTGAGATCTTCCCTGAGCTAGAAAACCGCATCAACGGCCACGCAGTTCGTGTACCGCTAGCGAACGCTTCTCTGACAGACATCATCTTCGAAGTGAAGCAAGACACCACGGCAGAAGAAGTTAACGCGATGCTGAAAGAAGCGTCTCAGAATGAACTAAAAGGCATTCTTGGCTTTGAAGAGCGTCCACTGGTTTCTATCGATTACAAAGGTGACCAACGCTCAACAATCGTGGATGCACTATCAACGATGTTGGTCGGTAAGCGCATGGTTAAGATCTACGCTTGGTACGATAACGAGATGGGTTACGCAACACGTACTGCTGAGCTGGTTCGTACCGTTGGCCTTGCTTAATAAGAATCTGGAGAAGATATAATGACACATCCAACTTGGGAACTAGAAGTAGAGACTGGCGCATTAGTTCTAACACCATGCCCTGGCACAAAAGAAGCAACGCTTGATGCATCACTGGCTCAGCTAAAAGAGCAAGGCGTTGAAGCTATCGTGACAGCACTTGATGACCATGAGCTTGCAAGCAAAGACGTGGCGGCACTTGGTGAAAAAACAAGTGCGTTAGGTATGCAATGGTTCCAGATCGAAATTGAAGACGACTGTGCACCGGGTGCTGGTTTTGCTGCGAAGTGGCAAGCAGCTAGCCCTGAGCTACATAACATCGTCGATAACGGCGGCAAGGTTGCAATGCATTGTATGGGCGGCTCTGGTCGCACTGGTTTGTTCGCAGCTCACCTACTGTTAGAAAAAGGCTGGGATTTGAGCAAGGTAGTTCAAGAGGTGCAGGCACTGCGTCCAGGTGCCTTCACTAAACCTATCCAGGTTGAATACATTAATGGCGTAGCGAATAGCTAATAGTCATCAGTGTTAGACAGGGAGCTTTTGGTATCTGGAGTGTTGAACTTATCATGATCCAAAAGCTCTTTTTGTTTAGATTGCAGAGATAGCGTTATGTTTTCAAATCTAAGTAAGAGCGTTCGCCAATACATGTTGGTGACTTTTAACTACTGGAACTTCACCATTACTGATGGTGCACTTCGCATGTTGGTGGTTCTGTATTTTTACGACCTTGGCTACAGTTCGTTAGAAATCGCCTCACTGTTCCTTTTCTATGAATTCTTTGGTGTGGTGACGAACCTAATCGGTGGCTGGTTAGGGGCACGTCTTGGCCTCAATAAGACCATGAATATCGGGTTAGGCATGCAAGTTGTCGCCTTGGGTATGCTCGCGGTGCCAACGGCAATGCTGACCATTCCTTGGGTCATGGCGGCGCAAGCCTTGTCTGGTATCGCTAAAGACCTCAATAAGATGAGTGCCAAGAGTTCGATTAAGACTCTGGTTCCTGATGAACAACAAGGCGCGCTTTATAAGTGGATTGCGATTCTGACCGGATCTAAGAATGCGCTTAAAGGGGCAGGCTTCTTTATTGGTGGTTTACTACTTTCAACGATTGGCTTCCAATACGCTGTGCTTGCGATGGCTGCCGTGTTGGCATTGGTCTTCGTTGGCAGTGTGTTGAGCTTAGAAGCGGACATGGGTAAAGCGAAAACTAAACCTAAGTTTAAACAGATCTTCTCTAAGTCTGAATCCATCAACATCCTATCCGCAGCACGTATGTTCCTGTTTGGCGCTCGTGATGTGTGGTTTGTGATTGCTTTGCCGATTTACCTAGGCAGCGTGTTTGGGTGGGATCACTCATGGGTGGGTGGCTTTTTAGCGGCTTGGACCATCGCATACGGCTTTGTGCAGGGCATTGCACCCAAGATTACTGGTAAAGCACAAGGCAAGGTGCCTGATGGACATGCAGCGCTATTATGGGCGGGGGCGTTGGCTATCGTGACTGCAGGTATTGCCTATGCGGTGCAAATTGGCTGGCAACCCGAGTTCGTTATTATCGGTGGCTTGATGGTGTTTGGTGCCATCTTTGCGGTGAATTCATCGCTGCACTCATACCTTATTGTGAGTTATGCGAAAGGTGATGGCGTTTCTCTTGATGTCGGTTTCTACTACATGGCAAACGCGATGGGCCGTTTGATTGGCACGATATTGTCGGGCTTGGTATTCCAAATGGCCGGTTTGTCTGCGTGTCTGTGGGTATCTTTTGCGTTCTTAGCGATAACGACGGTGATCTCTCTGCGTTTACCTAAAGTGCCGCAAATCTCAGCAGCATAAGCTTCAGCAGCACGAGCTAAATTCGTATGAGCTAAATTCGCGATAAGCCTCTCCTTTAACACTAAGCTGACTTGGTATTTATTCCAGTCAGCTTTTTTATTGCTATAGTAGAATGATTGAATATTAATCAGGCATTTACATGAAGCAGCGAATTCTCTTTTTTGATTTAGCACGATGTGTTGCGGCCATAGCAGTTATCGCGATTCATGTTTTGGCGCCTTATCGGAATGAATTAGGCACTATTCCTTTCGGTGAGTGGCTGACCGCCATTACGGTGAACGGTTTCAGTCGTTGGGCGGTGCCGGTGTTCATCTTGATTACTGGTGCACTGATGCTCAGTGATCAGCGCCCGTTTGACGCCAAATACTACCTCAAGCGTCGTCTGGGCAAGGTACTGATCCCTTTCATTGTCTGGTCGCTTTTCTATACCTATCTGTCGGGTTGGTCGGCAATGGGCTTTGATGCCGACGTCAGTTGGGATGTGCTACTTAATAGCTACCATCATTACACCTATTACCACCTTGGTTTCTTCTATTACTTCATCCCACTCTATTTTGTGATTCCGTTCTTGCAGATCATGGTTAGAAAGTACGGTGATAGATCGGTCTATGCCTTTACGGCGGTATGGTTGTTCACAACATTGCTGTTCTTACTGAAAATCGATGGCCCTTGGAGTCACGAATTGTGGTTGTACACCGGTTACTTACCATTGGGTTACTTGCTGTATAAGATTGTGCCACTTAACAAGATGACCGTTGGCGTGAGTGTGTTACTGGGTGGGCTAGCGTTACTAACCACGGTTTACATGGTGGTTGATGCAAGCTTGGTAGCAGAAGAGTACACGGTAGGGCGCTGGCTATCTTACAAAACGTTGAATACCGTATTAGCGGCGAGCATGGTGTTCATGGTATGCCGTTACTATGGTGAAGGCCTGTCTGAGAAGAGTAACCAAGTGGTTGGCTTTATCAGTAAGCACAGCTTAGGTATTTACCTGCTGCACCCGATTTTCTTGTGGCCGATGAAAGAGTTTGGTTGGTACCAAGGACATCCGGCATGGGTTATTCCATTATGGATTGTGATCAGCGGAGCTGGCGCATTATGGATGAGCTGGTTGGTGTCTAAGTCAGAGAAAACGCGTTGGTTATTGCCTTAGCGGTGATTGCTAAGGCTTTCTGATGGATTGCTTAGGGACGACAGTTGAAGCGGCTGACGTTTAGCGCTTCAACGCAAAGTGTAAGAACTTATCGCCTTGGTAGGTTAAGGTTCCTTTGTCGCCAGGGTTAAGGGCGTGGAAATAGTGGATGCCGACTTGGAATTCTCGCTTCGGACCAACCACACCACGTTGAACGTAAATCCAGTACTCTTGATCTTCTTGGCCCGGTTCTGCGTCAGGAAGGTCGATCGATTGTTTGTCTAACACCGTGACATTCACTTTCTTCTCTGGCGCATTTTCACCTTGCGAGTGTTTTCGATAGAAACCAATAAATACCCAAGCCGCTAGAGCAGCGAGAGCAAAGATGGCAAAAAAGAGTGAATTAGGCATATAACCTCCATGTAGTCGTGATGGTTATTCTAGTCTTTCAGGCAATAGGGATATGTGTTTAAAGCCGTTATTCGTGAACTGTTGTAAGCCAAGCTGATTATTTTTCGGCAGACATCACATTTAATGGTCAGTTTGGGATAAAGCATTGTTATTTATTGTCTCTTTCTCTCGTAAATAACAGTGATTTTGTATAAGAATAGGGAAATGCTCGACTAGAATTATAGTGTGGAGTGGGAGGGCTAAGATGACCGATATTGAAAAAGTGGTGACAAGAACTCGCAATATAGAGAAATTATTGAGGCTTCAATATCATGCCGAAGGCGAAGGATTGCATGAGCTTGTAACAAGCTGTGAAGAAAGGCTACCGCACGATATGGTGAGCAAGCTGCGCTATATCGCAACGTGTCGTAATAAGGTAGTCAATGAACATGAGGCTAAGTTGGAAGACCAACATAAGTTCATCATGATGTGTAACGACTGTGAGAAGGAGCTGACTCCACGTAGTGGTCGTTTTATCTGGCGAGTTGCGATCTTACTGATGATGGCAATGACTTTAGCTGCCGCAGGTTTCTATTATGCGAACTGGGATGTGCTAACACTGCATCTGTTTTCGAAGTGAAAAAATTGAACAAAAAAAGGGACGCTCATGGCGTCCCTTTTTTTATCTGTAACTTGCTTAGTACATCATCGGTAGTGTCATTAGACCTACAACTACCGCGATCATTACAAGTCCTTGTCTTTGCGAAGATGAAATCATAACACTACTCCTAAATTTGGTTGTCTCTCGCTATGTTTTAAAGAATAGCACTACTTATGGCCTTAGATCAAGAATTACTTTCGAAAGCTTTAAAAGTAGTAGAAAACTATGAGTTTTTGGCTTGTTTGGCAGTGTTTAACTGTGTTTTATGGTGTGTTCTTAATTTGTTCGTTGTGATTTATGTTTGTTCTAATTTGATTTAACTTGTTGTTTTGTAATGGTTGTTTTGTGTAATTTATATTGTTAAAGGTTGTTAAACTGTATTAATAGAGGTTGGTGGTGGCTAGGTTGGTTTTGGTTGGTTTTTTAAGTTTTCGGCTTGGTTTTTGTGGCGATTTTTACCGGAGGCTTGAAATAACCTGACAAAACTGGGCGTTAAAAAAGAAAACTGGCTACTTTACAAGTCTAGGCTTGGTTGGCGTTTTTATTTTCCTATTAATCTTGAGTTTGTTTATTTAAGTTATTGTTATTATTTACTTTAAATGTGGTTATTTTAATTTTTTAAGTGTGGTATTTTACGGAATTAGGCCGGTTTTGGTGGGGTCGATAGGTTAGAATTGGCCAAAATTCAAGTATGGCGACTCTAATGCCAGTTTGAATGGGTTTTATGATGATTCGTTCTAGTTTTAAACGAATGGCCATTGTCATGGTGGTAATTGTTACGACTTCAATCTAAAGAGACTCTTTTTAGTGGAAGCGTAATCAAGATCCAATTTTGAGGGGCTGAGGCTTTACATCAACACTCGTGTGCCTAGACTGGCGACGATTTAAAGCAATAGGGCAAGTGGTATGTGGAGTTGGTTAGCGGTTTCCTTATCTGGTATCGGAGCAATAGCAGGAACGAAACATGGACATATCGGTCAGGCCTTATCGTATAAGGTATTTACCTTTGTATTATTAGCGACAATTGCTTTAACTCAGTCGGTTGTGGCTGACTTTACCTATTGGATAGTTGCGGGGTTGGCTATCTCTGCGATCGCAGATGTGCTTCATACTCTCACTCAAAAACGCCCTCTGCATTTTGTCTGCTTCTTATTGGCTCAACTCTGTTACAGCAAAGCTTTTTGGTTACAGCTATCAGGTGAAATGGTTTGGTGGTTGTTCGCGCTGTTATTGGCAGCTTGCGTTGTTGCTTTCTTTTTACTGCTGCCACGCTTAGACAAACTCGTTTTTCCCGTGGTCATCATGGGCATTGTGCTTATTCAGTTAGCATGGGCTTCTGGTGAGGTTTGGCTGCTGGATCCTCAGTTATCACACGCGGTCGGTTTTGCTGGCTGTAGCGTGCTGCTCCTTTCGGCCTTAGCTTATGCGCTAAACAGTTACCGCAGCCCAATCAAGGGCGCTTACTTTTGGGTAACGGGCAGTTACTTTCTCGCACACGCATTCATCGTCGCATCGATTACTATTTAGGGTAGAGCTCTCTCAAGCCTGAGCTACATCAAAACGGCGTTGCTAAAACTCGGTACTCTACGTGTAATTCATTAAACATGAGATTGAGTTATGACGACTGAAATTCACGCACACAACGTTTTAAACCTGCTTAGTGAAAAGCCACTGACTCGCGAAGAGCTAACATTAGCGCTTGCTCAAACCTATGGCGAAGAAGCTCGCTTCCATACTTGTAAGCTCAATGGTCTGGATTTAGATAGCCTGTTGAAGTTTTTCTTGAAGATGGAAAAGGTTGTCGTTGTCGATGATAAGTTTTGCACTAACCGCGAACGTGTGTGTAATCACTAATTCTTAGTGGCTTGTTTTATTCGTGAATAAAGAGTGGGTGCATGTTTCGGCTCCACTCTTTTCATTACCTTTCAATCTGCTTTCGCTAATTTGCCTTCTTATAACATCCCCTTTTAAAAGCATCAGTTAACCCGCTTATCACTGCGTTCGAAAATCAATGTTGAGGCTGCTATACTCCGCGCACTTACGCTTTTCGAGACAAACTTATGGAAATTTTATCTGCAGCAACCATGCTGTTTCTTATTATGGACCCGCTTGGCAATCTACCAATCGTGCTCTCTATCCTTAAGCATATTGATCCGAAGCGTCGCCGTATTGTTCTTGTTCGTGAACTGATGTTTGCGCTGGTTATCCTGCTGTTGTTCTTGTTTGCTGGTCAAAGCATCATGAACTTCCTGCACGTGCAGCCTGAAACCTTGAGTATCTCTGGCGGTATTATTCTATTCATCATCGCGATTAAGATGATTTTCCCAAGTGCGGGTAGTATTACTGGCCTCGCGGCGGGTGAAGAACCGTTTATTGTGCCGATGGCGATCCCAATGATTGCTGGCCCTTCAGTGATTGCGGCATTGATTCTGTTGTCGACACAGCACCCTGACAATATGTTAGAGCTTTCAGGCGCAGTGATGCTGGCTTGGGGTGCTACCTTCTTTATTCTGATGTTTAATGGCTTCTTCCTGCGAGTGCTGGGAGAGAGAGGTCTTAAAGCCATCGAACGCTTGATGGGCTTGTTGTTGGTTATGCTGTCGACGCAAATGTTCCTCGATGGTGTGAAAGGCTACATGGGCTAACATCAATATCATTGCTGAATAAAAAAACGCCGCTTAAATGAGCGGCGTTTTTGTCTCTACTGTTTCTGTCATGATGTTTTCTGTAGCTAAGCGTTTTATATCTGGACTTAAGCTCGATTACATCATGTGTTTGCGTCGGATATCGAGTAAGGCGAAGACACCGAAAATCAATATTGACCACTTCTCCCAACGTGACATCTCGATCTTATCGCCGAATGCACCGATGAAAATCAGCATCTGCAGGCCGTGCATGAAGAACAAGAATGCGGTCATGATATAAAGCGCAATCGCAGCATTACCCGGAAACGGGTAGAAAATATTTACGATTAAGATAAACCAAACAAAGGCGATGGCTGCTTTTGCTAGTGGAAGCAAGAACTTCATTCAATAACTCCTATTCTTCAGTGATTCGATTGAACAGTCGGTAGCTTGACTGTCCGGTGGTCTTGTCGCGATGCAATTCCCAGTTCTCTGGCATAGCTTCGAGTTTCAGTTCTTTCTCTGTCTCGACGTAAATGATGGCATTGTCTGCAAGCCAACCATTACTCTCAAGCAGTTGTACTGTTTCTGCCAGTAAGCCTTGACGAAATGGTGGATCAAGGAAAACCATATCGTAAGGAGTGCCTGGTTTCTTAAGGAAAGAGATAGCATCTGTATTCACGACATTGATGTTGTCTGCCTTGAGCTCTTTCGCGTTATCAGAAAGCTGTTTGGCTGCCTTTTGATTCATTTCGAGCAGTGTCACCATTTTTGCTTGGCGAGAAGCTGCTTCAAAACCTAGACCGCCAGAGCCGGCAAATACATCCAAGCAAGTTGAATGTGGGATATCTTGAGCTACCCAGTTAAAGAGTGTTTCTTTTACTCGGTCAATGGTTGGGCGTAATCCTTCTAAATCATGAACAGGCAGCTTTCTACCTCTCCATGAGCCACTAATAATTCGAACAAAGCCTCCAGATGGCTTTTTTTGTGATGTGTTTTGCTGGCGA
The DNA here is from genome assembly GCF_041469805.1 of Vibrio sp. 10N.286.48.C11. Classification (NCBI taxonomy): domain Bacteria; kingdom Pseudomonadati; phylum Pseudomonadota; class Gammaproteobacteria; order Vibrionales; family Vibrionaceae; genus Vibrio; species Vibrio sp. 10N.286.48.C11. Next base: position 34,097 of record NZ_JBFRLK010000034.1, read on the forward strand.
CGTCTTACCATAGATTTTTTGACCGCTAATAAAGTGATACTATACCGAGCCCAATTTAAGTGGGTTCGTGTATTAAATAAATTTGCAATGACAAAGTGTATCAAGCTAAAAGCAAACTTATCACTGCTTTGTCATTTTTCTTTACTATTCGTTTGTACAAGCTTGTATTGTATAACAATAGCAAAGAGTCGACGTGTATTAAGTCAATACAGCTAATTAGTAGATCTAGGAAACTCCTCTGATGACGGAAAAAAAGAAGCGCGGATTATTATCGTGGCTTGGTTTTGGTGAAGAAGAACAAAGCCCAAAAACTCAGAATGAAGCGAACGTAGAAAGCGTTGAAGATCAAACTGAAGTTGAATCACAAGTTGAGGCTGAACAGGTCACGCTTGAAGCTGAACAATCTAAGCCAACTGAACCTGAGCAAGCGCTTGAAGAAGCTCAACAAGAGCAGCAACCTGTCGCAGCAGAAGCAGAAGCAGAAGCAGAAGCAGAAGCAGAAGCAGAAGCAGAAGCAGAACAGGAAGAAGTGGCGGCTCCTCAAGCTAAGGTTGAAGAAGTTCAAGAGAAGCCAACAGAAAGCTTCTTTGCTCGCCTTAAGCGCAGCCTAAGCCGCACTAAAGCAAACATCGGTGCGGGTTTCTTTGGTCTGTTCAAAGGCAAGCAAATCGATGAAGACCTGTTTGAAGAGCTAGAAGAGCAACTTCTGATCGCTGACGTGGGTATGAATACCACGGTTAAGATCATTGAAAACCTGACAGAAAAAGCATCTCGCAATGACCTAAAAGACGGTGAAGCGCTTTATGGTCTGCTCAAAGAAGAGATGGCAGACATCTTAAGCCAAGTGGAACAGCCACTGGTTGTTGATACCACTAAAACACCTTACGTTATCTTAATGGTGGGTGTGAACGGTGTAGGTAAGACAACTACGATCGGTAAGCTGGCGAAACAATTCCAAAATGAAGGCAAGAAAGTGATGCTAGCTGCGGGTGATACCTTCCGTGCTGCAGCCGTTGAACAGCTTCAGGTTTGGGGTCAGCGTAACGATGTGCCAGTTATCGCTCAACACACTGGTGCGGACAGTGCGTCTGTTATCTACGATGCGATTGAAGCAGCGAAGGCTCGTGGTGTTGATGTTGTGATTGCTGATACAGCCGGTCGTTTGCAGAACAAGAGCAACCTGATGGAAGAGCTACGCAAGATCGTTCGTGTAATGAAGAAGATTGATGACTCTGCGCCACACGAAATCATGCTAACGCTCGATGCAGGTACAGGTCAGAACGCTATCAGCCAAGCGAAGTTGTTCAGTGAAGTGGCTCCAGTTACGGGTATTACACTGACTAAGCTAGATGGTACGGCGAAAGGTGGTGTAATTTTCTCAATTGCTGACCAGTTCCAGATTCCAATCCGCTACATTGGTGTGGGTGAAGGTATTGATGACCTGCGTCCATTTGAATCTAAAGACTTCATTGAAGCACTATTTAGCCGCGAAGAGTAACGCGAGTAGCAAAGTGGTTTATCCTTAATCTGCTACCGTTTTTAAATTTGATATTAGTGATCGTAAGAGGAATTTTCGGTGATCAAATTTCAGCAAGTGAGTAAAGCCTACCGAGGTGGAAGACAAGCGCTCCAAAAAGTGGACTTTCACCTGAAACGTGGAGAGATGGCTTTTTTGGGTGGGCACTCTGGGGCTGGTAAAAGTACCTTGCTGAAGTTGATCTGCGCGATAGAGCGTCCAACTGATGGACGTGTCTGGTTCAACGATCACGATATCACTCGTATCCCAGCCAAAGACATTCCTTTCTTACGCCGTAATATTGGGATTGTTTTTCAAGACCATCGCCTGCTGATGGACCGTTCGATTTTCGATAACGTCGCTCTGCCTATGCGTATTGAATCTATTTCTGAAAACGAAATAAAACGCCGAGTCAGTGCTGCGTTGGATAAAACCGGTTTATTAGATAAAGCCCGTTGTTTGCCAAGCCAACTTTCTGGTGGTGAACAACAACGCGTGGGTATTGCTCGCGCCGTGGTTAACCGTCCAACTCTACTTTTAGCCGATGAGCCTACCGGTAATCTAGACCCTGAATTATCTAACCGTGTGTTGCGATTATTTGAAGAATTCAACCGCGCAGGTGTGACGATCATCCTAGCGACGCATGATATCGGGTTAGTGAACACTCGCCCTCAGTACCGCCATCTTGAATTAAACCAAGGGTTTTTGAGTGAGGTTGAAGACTATGGCCGCGAATAAGCGCATCAAAAAACCTCAATCTAATCGAGCAGCAAACCGCGCTTCAAGCGACGGCTTCTTTGTTGTTCACTGGAAACAAGCCAAGTCATCGTTCTCGCAAATGTGGCAGCGCCCGTTAGGCAACTTACTGACCCTTGCGGTGATCTCTATGGCGTTGGCGATGCCAGCTTGTTTGTACCTATTAGGTAAAAATGTAGGGGAAGTGGCGCAAGATGTCACTAGCCCGTCACAAATAAGTGCTTATGTAGAGGATGGTATTCCTGAGCCACGAGTAATGGTGCTTAAGGATGAAATCGAAAGTTGGGATCAAGTTGAGCTGGTGGAGTACATTTCTCCGCAGCAAGGGCTTGCAGACCTCAGCCAGTATTCTGGTTTTGAAGACGCCTTAACCATCCTCGACGATTATTCACTGCCAGGTGTGCTGGTGATTACGCCAAGCGTGCACAGCGATACCCTAATCAAAGAACTGGCAGGCACAGTTAAACAACAAGAATTAGTCACCGATGTTCGCCTAGACGAAGATTGGTTAGCGCGATTAGATGCGATCAAAGCATTAGCGGCTGTCATCGTGATTACCTTAACGGTATTGATGTTGGGCGCGGTATTTCTGATTATCGGCAATACACTACGATTTAATGTGTTGGCACATAAAGAAGAGATTCAAACCATGAAGCTGATTGGTGCGACCGACAGCTACATTCTTCGACCATACCTTTATGCTGGGATGTGGTTTGGCGTTTTAGGTTCGATTAGCGCTTGGGTAATGACGGCATTGATTACCGTATTGCTGAACAGCGCGGTGGATGACTTGGCTCAGCTATACGACAGCCACTTCCGTTTAATTGGCCTGAATTGGGATGAATCTTTACTGCTTTTGATCGTCGGAACTCTGCTTGGTAGTGTGGCTGCAAAGCTTTCTGCACAGCGTCACCTAAAAGAAATTGAACCAGTTTAGGTGAATAGAGTCATATTTAGACGAAAAATAGGCACTTCTTAACCAGTTTTTGCCTTGTATAGACGAATTGATTATGCATAATTACTTCCCCCTCCTTGAAACCTGTTCATTTTAGGTTCAAGATTGTAGGGTTTTAATAGATGTATTACTCCAGATCAGAGATTGATGAGGAACCGAATGGCAAACCAAGCGTATCAAATGGCTTTAGTCACACAAGATAGTTTAGATAGCTATATCCGCTCAGCGAACAGCTACCCTATGCTGACTCCTGAAGAGGAACGTGGACTTGCAGAGCGATTACATTACAAAGGTGAGATCGACGCTGCGAAAGGCTTGATCCTTTCCCACCTAAGATTCGTGGTGCACGTTGCAAGAGGCTACTCTGGCTACGGGCTACCAATGGCTGATCTCGTCCAAGAAGGTAACATCGGCTTGATGAAGGCTGTTAAGCGCTTCAATCCAGAAGTTGGTGTTCGTCTCGTCTCGTTTGCTGTTCACTGGATCAAAGCTGAAATCCATGAATACGTTCTACGTAACTGGCGTATCGTTAAAATTGCGACCACTAAGGCACAGCGTAAACTGTTCTTTAACCTTCGTAAGTCTAAAAAGCGTTTGGGTTGGTTCAATAACGGTGAAGTTGAGACGGTTGCTCGTGAACTGGGTGTTGAGCCTTCAGAAGTTCGTGAGATGGAATCTCGCTTAGCAGCACAAGATGCGACGTTTGAAGCGCCTATGGACGATGACGATGGCGGTTCTGCTTACACTGCTCCAGTTTACTACCTAGAAGACAAGGCGTCAGACGTTGCTGAGACGGTTGAAGCGGCTAACTGGGAGTCACACACCAATAATCGCCTAGGGCTAGCACTAGCAAGCTTAGACGAGCGTAGCCAACACATTGTTCGCTCACGTTGGTTAGACGACAACAAGGCAACCCTGCAAGACTTAGCGGATACCTACAGTATCTCAGCTGAGCGTGTTCGCCAGTTAGAAAAGAATGCGATGAAGAAATTGAAACAAGCCGTTGGTGATTTCTAATAGCATCTAGTTTCTATTAGCTTCTACTTTCTAGTAGAGCTAACAAATAGCTGAATTTTGAAAAGGCCGAGATCGAGAGATCTCGGCCTTTTTGTTTTGGATCGATTTCTCAACTTTTGCGATCGAAATTTGCAAAATGATTTTGTGGATAACTCTGTGAGAAGTTTATTCGTCAGCTATCTAAAAGCAGTGTGTAGTAAGGCTTTGACGGGGTTTTTCGAGTGGGGATATGTTTCAGTTAACCCACAGTTAGATCAGGATCATTACTACATGTTGTGGATCTATTTTTGAAAAGACACTTTATTCACGCAATTCACAGATTTATCCACAAATGGTGTAAAAGTGATCGCTGGTGGATAACCTTATTAAGTGGATGTGAATGTTAGCCTTGGGATAGGTTACAATGGCAGCAAAGTAAATCAGTATAAAAAGAGAAAGTCATGGACCAGTTTAAACATATCGATGTTAAAGGCGCTCAAGCCCTCATCGAACAAGGCGAAGCTCGACTTGTCGATATACGTGACCCGCAGTCTTTTGCGGTTGCCCACCCAAAAACAGCCTACCACCTGACTAACGATACGATGGTGTCATTGATGGATGAGGTTGAGTTCGAACAACCTATCTTAGTGATGTGCTACCACGGCATCAGTAGCCAAGGTGCGGCACAATATTTAGTGAACCAAGGCTTTGAAGAGGTATATAGTGTTGATGGTGGTTTCGAAGCTTGGCATCGTGCTGAACTTCCAGTGATCGCAGGTTAATGACTTTCATCACCTGAACCGCCTCAAGCATCCCTCATAGAATGAATAGGAAGTAACAATGATTAGATTGATGGTGTTAGACAATCCACGTCTTGCTCAAGCATTTATTGATTATATGGCCTCTCGTCAGATCCCTATTCAGATGTCTCCAGAGGGAGAAGGGCGTTTTGCTCTTTGGCTTCTTGATGGCCAATTTCAGGTTGAAACCGAAGCTGAGCTGAATCGTTTTCTGGCTGAGCCCAATCATAAGCGCTATCAAGCTGCATCTTGGGACATGGCAGAGACCAGAAAGAGCAACTTCCATTACCACACGCCAAGCTTCATGGGCATGATCAAAGCCAAAGCAGGCCCAGTGACACTAAGCCTGATGTTGGTGTGTGTGGTGATTTTTGCGCTGCAACAGATCGGTTTTGGCCAAGCTATTTTCAATGCCCTACATTTCCCAGCGGTGGATGGACAGCAATGGCAGCTGTGGCGTTGGTTGAGTCATGCCGTTCTACATTTCTCTGTTATGCACATCGCATTTAATATTTTGTGGTGGTGGCAGCTAGGTGGAGACATTGAGAAGAAACTTGGCAGCCTCAAGCTACTTCAGATCTTTGCTGTCTCTTCTGCGCTTTCAGGTGCTGGGCAGTATTGGGTTGAAGGGGCGAACTTCGGTGGTTTGTCTGGTGTTGTGTATGCCTTGGTTGGTTACTTATGGGTGGTTGGTGCGAAGGCGCCACAACTTGGTTTAGGTATCCCAAGACAGATTGTCGGCTTTATGTTGGTGTGGTTGGTGCTTGGGTACATGCAGCCATTTATGGCTATCGCCAATACGGCGCATTTAGCTGGTCTAGCCGCTGGTGTGATTATTGGCTTTATCGATGCGATGAAAGCACCAAGCTCGGCAAGAAGCTAATTCATATCTTCTAATGAGTAGCCAAACGATAGAGACAAAAAAAGCGGCCAGATGAGCCGCTTTTTTATTGGGATTCGTTTTACATCATTACTGATAAAGGTATTTGGTAAACAGTAAGTCAGCAATCAGGGTTTTACCTGTCTCTGGAAGCAAAATCTTGTTGAGGTGTTCAACTAAGGATTTTCTTAAGTCTTCACGGCCAGATAGAGATTTAATGGTTTCTTCGTTTTGTTTGCCAAGCAATTCAATCACCGCATCGCGAATCAGTGGTTGGTGATGCTCAATAGCGGCCAAGTCGCTACTATTTGCCACCATGATGTCGAGGCGAACCTGAATGTAGCCCAGTTTTTTACCTTTAGTGTAAAAATTGGTGGTCAGGTCTGGCTCTAGCGTGAAGTAGGCGAGTTTAGCTGCCGACTCCTCTTCCGCGAAACTTGATGCTGAAAAGAGTAGGGTAATCGCAAGAAATATTTGGGCTACATAACGTTTGTGCATATTTGTGACTTTTCTTTAGTTTATTCGCGATATTCGAAACGCATTAGTCTTGTTACAATGAGCGGTCTAAATCTAAATACGTTTACAATTCGAAGAACGCTTTAATTTTGTTCGAAAGTTGAAGCTTTATTGTACGTGTAAAGTCACCTATTGAATACTAGTATGAATCAGCCAATATCGCTGTATCTTAATTCGTTAATGAATGTAGATTGGCAAAGTACAGAAACATTTGATTTTCCTAATGAAACCACCAAAGAGTGGCTGATGGAGCAAGGTTCTCTTTCCCGCAAGTTGGGGAAGTGCTGTCAGCACCTGTCTGTTGAGTTGCTTCATAATCAAGTTGTAGAACGCTCAATGCTGCAACAAGACGAGGAACATCTTTTATCATCGTTTGATTGCTTACTGCGTAAAGTGATTTTAAAGGGTGATGACGAACCGTGGGTGTTAGGTCGAACCTTGATTCCCCGAGTCACATTAGAAGATCATCAGCACTCAGACCTTTCTCAACAAGGTAATGTCCCGCTTGGATTGACCGTTTTCAGTGCTGAGAACGTGGAGCGAGATGCGCTGCAAGTCGGTTGGGTTATCGCAGGCGATGAGCGATTACTCGCGCGTCGTTCTCGATTATGGATGAACCATAAACCGATGCTTGTGGCAGAACTGTTTTTACCAACATCACCCATTTACTCTAAGGAGAGTGTGTAAATGCTTGCCACCAAAGCGAAGGCGTATTGGCAATTAACGCGAATGAATCGCCCGATTGGTACCCTATTACTCCTTTGGCCGACCTTGTGGTCACTGATTATCGCCGCACAAGGTATGCCTGATTTTGATGTCTTGGTTGTTTTTGTACTCGGCGTGGTGTTGATGCGTTCAGCTGGCTGTGTGATCAATGACTTTGCGGACCGTAAAGTAGATGGTCATGTTAAACGTACCAAGCAGCGTCCATTACCCTCAGGTTTGGTTTCCAGTAAGGAAGCGATTCTGCTCTTTTTAGTGCTAGCCGTAGTTTCATTCTTGCTGGTACTCACCATGAATCCACTGACCATTAAGCTCTCATTTATTGGTGTGGGTCTGGCGTTCATTTACCCTTTCATGAAGCGTTTTACGCATCTTCCACAGTTGTTTCTTGGCTTAGCGTTTAGTTGGGCGATACCAATGGCTTGGGCGGCACAAACCAATGAACTGCCAAGCATTGTGTGGTTTGTCTTCGTGATTAACGCGTTGTGGACGATTGCTTACGACACGCAATATGCGATGGTTGACCGAGATGATGACTTGAAGATTGGTATTAAATCGACGGCTATTTTATTTGGTCGCTTCGATAAACTGATTGTTGGCTCTTTGCAACTCGTCACCCTAGCGATGCTGATTGCGTTAGGCATGCATTACCAACTAGGAGATACCTTCTATTGGGCACTGTTGGTAGCGGGAAGCTTATTTGTGTATCAACAACACCTGATGCGCCACCGTGATCGAGACCTTTGTTTCCAAGCCTTTCTAAACAACAACTATGTTGGAATGGCAGTGACAGCGGGCTTGTTCATTACCTTCTGGTAAGCATCCGCTTTTCGAGTTAACGAATGCTAAAGAAAAAGGCACCCATTGGGTGCCTTTTTTGATCGCGTTTGGCCTCGCTATTCAAGAGACACCAAGCTGATGATTACTCCGCTTGGTGGATACTCTCTTGAATCGTCAAACGTACTTCAGGGTAAAGCATTGAGTAGAGAAGCTTAGCGAATTGCTGAGTCTTGTCTAAATCACAGTTACCATCGTTATCCAGATATTGCTGTTGTTTCAGAGTTGCGAACATCGACGCAAACACGCCTTTATCGAAGAACTCTGGTGCATTGATGCCTTGCAGACGACCAAGTCGCTGTGCAATGTCTTGGCTCTTCTGTTCAAGATCGGATTTATCCAGATCAGGGTTCTCTGCTAACAGGTTCAAAGCAATAGAGTAGCGTTGTAGCGTTTCTGAAATCGTACGACCTAACAGCATCAGTGCTTGGCTGTTTGATTGGTTGATGGTGACTTCATTATCAGAAACCACAAGCATACCTTGGTTAACCAGCTCTTCAATGATGTTAGAAACCACGCCTTCAAGCTTGTCTTCGTCGTAGCTTAGGAACAGCTCTTTCTTCAAGAACGGGTAGATAGCAGCAACGTTCTCTTGGATCGCGTCAATTGATAAACCGCGTTGACGAATAGTCATCTGTGCAATTAACGATGGCAGAGCAAACAAGTGAATGATGTTGTTTCGGTAGTAGGTCATCAGAATTGACTGGTGACGGTCTAGCGAAATGATGTCGCCCATTGAGTCTGATTCAATCAAGAACTTGTTCAGTGATTCAGCATGTTTTACTAAATCTTCAGCGCTGTCTTTTGGCACAGTGAACGTTGCCGAATATGGAACATTCTTAAGCAGAGACAGGTAGCAATTAATCTGAGAAACCAAAGAGTCACGAGACAATGCGCGCTGTCTTGAAGCCAATAGTGCCGTTGCACAAAGGGTCAGGGCATTGGTCGCTGCCGCATCGTTAATGTGCGTCATCATTTTGGTCGCCAAGTCATTAACCACCGGGTTCATCCATTGTGGTTTGCTAGTGCCCATTGGGTCGATGTCTTTGGTCCACTCAGGTGAGTGTTCATTCAGGTATTGGTTCAGTTGAATTGGCTCACCGAAGTTCACGTAGCCTTTACCAAAGTTACGCAGCTTACGAATGGTACGAATCACTAAGCTCGCGTTTTCTTTCTCTTTACGCTTACCACGAAGTTCTTTTGCGTAAGTCGCCACTTCCATCACGTGCTCGTAGCCGATGTACACAGGAACCAAAGTCACCGGGCGATTCATGCCGCGCAGCATCGCTTGAATAGTCATCGCCAACATGCCGGTCTTCGCTTGCAATAAACGACCTGTACGAGAACGCCCACCTTCACTGAAGTACTCTACTGAGTAACCTTTAGCGAACAACTCCGCTAGGTATTCACGGAAAATCGTCGAGTACAGCTTGTTGCCTTTGAAGCTACGGCGAATAAAGAACGCACCACCATGACGGAAAATAGGACCGGCAGGGAAGAAGTTCAGGTTGATACCCGCAGCGATGTGCGGCGGCACCATGCCTTCATGATAAAGCACATAAGAAAGCAGTAAGTAGTCCATGTGGCTACGGTGACAAGGCACGTAAACAATCTCGTGACCATCTTGAGCCAACTTACGAACCGTTGAAGCGTTGCTGATATGCAGGCCTTGGTACAACTTATTCCACAGCCAACCAAGAATCTTCTCACCACGCTTGATCAGCGAGTAAGAGAAGTTCGCAGCAATCTCGTCCATAATGTCTTGAGCTTCTTTGCTCGCTTTCTCGATCGAGATGTTCTTTGCTTGTGCTTCGTCTTCAATCGCTTTTTTGATCGCTTCTGATTTTAACAGGCGATCAAACAGAGCTTGGCGGCTTGGCAGGTTAGGGCCTGATGCTGCAAGCTTTTGGCGAGAGAAGTGAATACGTGCCACGCGCGCCAGTTTGTGCGCGATGGTGCTGTCGGTGCCGTGTGAGTTGGCCATGTAACGCAGAGAAACCACAGGACTAAAGCGAACCAAGCAGTCACGACCGGCTAGCAATACCGCTTTTGATTTCTCTAAGCCGTTCATTGCCTGTAGGTAAGGCTTCTGGTTATTCTCTTTACCAGGTTTGCGCCCCCACAAAACGGTAGCAGGGATAACTTGAACATCGAGTTCAGAGTCGTCGGCGTGCAGTGAAAGCAATTCAGAGAACACTTCAATTGAAGAGCTTGGTACATAATTATCGTCTTGCAGCAGAGTTTTGCGAGAAGAGATGAAAACGTAGCGTTGCAGTGATTTGCCGTTGATTTCAAGCTTGCTCAACGGATCAGGTAGGCCTAATTCAAGTGCATGTTTTTGCAATGTAAGAATGTCGACACTTGAGCGAAACGGTAAGGCGTATACAATCGGTTTGCTCAAATCAATGTTCAAATCCTCAACAGGGTTTGAAGGAATTGATGTGCCCTTTACCAATACGGATAAAGGTAGCTTCATTAATGAACGTGAAAAAGATTGTCCAGAAGACATATAGGTTCACTGCCTCAATAGTTATTTCAATGTGCTGAAGCGTATCTCTATTTCTCTGATAAAAAGGATAAATCCTATGAGTGAAATAGGGATAAGCCTAGGCGTAAATTTAATCGATGCAAGAATACCAGAAACTGGTCTAACCTTTTAATGGAAATAGTCATATTGCCGTTAAGTTTGTGGAAAATCATTCATCGACTGATTGAGTATAGGGTTAAAAATGACCAAAAAATCAAACACCGGATTCAAACGCATCATCAAAGCAGCAGGCTTTTCATGGCAAGGCATTACGAGTTCGTTTAAAAATGAGGCTGCATTTCGACAGGAAGTGTTCATGGCGGTCGTGCTTATTCCGTTGGCATTTTACCTAGATGTAAGCCAAGTTGAACGAATCTTAATGATCTCATCGGTGGTATTGGTGATGGTTGTCGAGCTAATCAATACCGCGATTGAAGCGGTTGTCGACCGAATCGGCAGTGAACATCATGAGCTTTCTGGGATGGCTAAAGATGTCGGTTCGGCAGCAGTTTTCATCTGTTTGGCACTCGCAGGTTATGTGTGGCTAGAGATCCTGTTTTTGTAATTTGCTAAAAATGAACTAAAAACAACCAATTGCTTTGCTTTTGTTCAGTTACTGGATATACTCACAGTCAACTGTATAAAAAGACAGGTGAATCATGAAGCCGTTAACGCCCCGCCAACAACAAGTCTTTGACCTTATCAAAGGTAAGATCGAAGATTCCGGTATGCCACCGACACGTGCAGAAATCGCGCGTGAACTAGGCTTCCGTTCTGCTAATGCTGCAGAAGAACATTTGAAAGCTCTTGCTCGTAAAGAAGCGATTGAGATTATCCCGGGTGCGTCTCGCGGTATTCGTATTTTGCTTGAAGATGCAGCAAACGAAGAGCAAGGTTTACCATTAATCGGTCAGGTTGCCGCTGGTGAGCCTATCTTGGCTCAAGAGCATGTAGAAATGCATTACCAAGTTGATCCAGGCATGTTTAAACCACAAGCTGACTTCTTACTTCGTGTAAATGGCGAAAGTATGAAAGACATCGGTATTATGGATGGTGATTTATTAGCTGTTCATAAAACACAAGATGTACGCGATGGTCAGGTTGTAGTGGCTCGTGTCGATGATGATGTAACGGTAAAACGCCTAGAACGTAAAGGTTCAACGGTTCTGTTACATGCTGAAAATGAAGAGTTTTCTCCAATCCATGTCGATCTAGAATCTCAACACTTGTCTATTGAAGGGCTTGCGGTTGGTATTATTCGCAACACCGACTGGATGTAGTCAGTACAAACAGCTTATTGATATTTATTCTCAATAACTTGTCATTGTAATTGATATTCATTATCATCTTCTTTGTCGAGATACAAGGAAGATGATGATGCCAAACCCAACCAAACCTCAAATGAAGCCGCTTACTCGTAAGCCGCGCTCCTCTGTTCAAAAGGCTTCTTCTGAACAAGGGTCTGTACATCAAGAATTACAAGTTCCGACCAACCTCGTTCAACATCTTTGGTTTCGTAGTCGTGAAAGCCTAGCCGATGATGGTCTCGTTTATGACCCCATCGCAGCTCAAGCCTGCAAGCGTTGCCAGCTCGCACCTGAATGTCTTACTGGCGAGCTAGACCAACAACAACTTCTCTACGCAACACTGACTCAACTTTGTGACTCTCAAGTTCAGCAATTTCTATCTCACAACCCAGATGCTTGGATCATCAATGTTGGAGCAGGGCTCGATACCCGCTTCTACCGTTTAGATAATGGACGCTGCCATTGGGTTGAGCTGGATGTCACGGAAAACCTTGTGTGGCGCCAACGTCTGTTCCACAAAAATGAACGCTATCGTTTGGAGTGTGGTTCTGTCGATGACCTGACTTGGTTGGATGAACTCAATATTCCAGAACAAGCCTCGGTGATGGTGGTGTGTGAACATGCTCTGCTGGATTGCAATGAACAGCAGACGGCGAACTTCATTCAGTCTTTGAGTCGCTACTTTACTCATGCACATGCGTGTTTAGTCTTAGCTGGAGATAAAAGCTCAAGTACGTTGGGGCAAAAACTTGGTTCAGGAAAGTATGCGCATGGCCTATCTTCTCCAATAGACAGTGTTCTCAATTGGTTGCCATGGGCACAATGGGTAAAAGCGTTTTCTCCACTAGACCAAAAATGCAACCGTTGGAAATTGTGGCAGCGACTTCTTTGTAAGATCTCTCAGGTCAAAAAGCGTTTAACGCCGCAGTTAGTGCTCGTTAAGTGGTAATCCTAGGTGTTTTGTATTTCGAGTAACTGAGTACATAGCCGGTATAAGTAAAATTCCACAACATAGTGAAAGCCCACCCACTAGGTTAAACTATCGCCTCTAATCTAAGAGGTGATCGTGAAGTTATTTAATCCCCAAACTATTTTTCAAACGCTATCCAATCAGGCGATGCATAAAAAAGTGCTGTTGCTCGCGATCCCGATGGTTCTCTCTAATATTACTGTTCCACTGTTGGGCTTAGTCGATGCGGCGGTTATCGGTCACCTAGAGCACTCTTGGTATTTAGGTGGTGTGGCGCTGGGCGGCACAATGATCAGCGTGACCTTTTGGTTGCTTGGTTTCCTGCGTATGTCGACAACAGGGCTAGCTGCACAATCTTATGGTGCGAATGATGGCAAGCAACTAGGCTTAGTTTTTGTGCAAGGCGTGACCATGGCCTTAGGGTTTGCTGGTGTCTTTTTACTTTTACACAGTTTAGTCGCCGATTTAGTTTTCTCATTGAGTAGCGCCAGTGATCAAGTTAAGCACTATGGTCAGCAATATTTCTCAATCCGCGCTTGGAGTGCACCTGCCGCGCTGACTAACTTTGTGATTCTAGGTTGGCTGCTCGGGACTCAAAACGCCAAAGCGCCAATGTGGATGGTGATCATCACCAATATCACCAATATCGTTTTGGATATCGTTTTTGTTATCGGCTTAGGGTGGCAAGTGGAAGGTGCTGCATTGGCATCTGTAATGGCTGATTATGCCGGTCTAACATTTGGCCTAATTTGTGTTTACCGAATCTGGGCGAAGAAGCAGTTACCATCGACATGGGATCTGCTTAAGAAAACCAGCCAAGGTTTGAGTCGTTTCGTGAAATTGAATCGCGATATCTTTCTTCGTTCATTATGCCTACAAGCGACTTTCACTTTCATGACCTTCCAAGGTGCAAGCTTTGGCGATGATGTTGTTGCGGCCAATGCCGTGTTGATGAGTTTCTTGATGATCATCTCTTATGGGATGGATGGCTTTGCCTACGCAATGGAAGCGATGGTCGGTAAGGCGATAGGCGCGAAAGACAAAGATGAGCTGAACCAGTCATTGATTGGAACTTTCTTCTGGAGCTTCAATATTTGTTTGGTACTGACCATAGTGTTCGCACTCGTTGGCTCGAGCTTAATCAATATGATCACCACAATCCCAGACGTGAAGAGTCAAGCCGAGGTGTATTTACCGTGGTTAATCGCAATGCCATTGGTGTCTATGTGGTGCTTCTTGTTGGATGGTATTTTTGTTGGAGCAACTAAGGGCAAGGATATGCGCAATAGTATGTTTGTTGCGACCTGCAGTTTCTTCGCGATTTTCTATTTAGCATCAGGTTTAGAGAACCATGCACTGTGGTTAGCGATGCTGAGCTTTATGGCAATGCGCGGAATTGGTCTTGGTGTGTTGTTTGTTTCTCAGTGGAAGAAAGGGGAGTTTCTCGCTTAGCTCGAGGGCTCTGTTTGTGGAGAGTAAATGAGGCTGTACAGGTAAAGGGGTATTTAGAACATCATGATCTAATTACTATCAATACTCTAACATTCAATATCTTAAATAAAAACAGCAAGCGCATGGCTTGCTGTTTTATGCATTTGGCCTATGGGTGGTCAAATACTCCTATTGGTTCTATATCTAGAATAAACGGTTAAGCCCGTTGAGTGCTGCAACACGATAAGCTTCCGCCATCGTTGGATAGTTAAAGGTCGTATTCACAAAGTACTCGATGGTATTTGCTTCACCTTTCTGCTCCATGATCGCTTGTCCGATATGGATGATTTCAGCGGCACGCTCACCAAACACGTGGATACCTAAAATCTCTTTGGTTTCGCGATGGAACAGGATCTTCAAGCTACCAATATCTTTACCCGCAATTTGAGCACGAGCTAGGTGTTTGAAAGAAGAACGTCCTACTTCATACGGTACTTTAGCTGCGGTAAGTTCTTGCTCGGTTTTACCAACAGAGCTGATCTCCGGAATGGTGTAGATGCCGGTTGGAATGTCTTCGATAAGGTGGCGTTCAGCTTCACCCTTCACAATTGCCTGAGCCACAAATCGACCTTGGTCATAAGCCGCGCTTGCTAGGCTAGGGTAGCCAATCACATCACCGACAGCGTAAACATGGTCAACATTGGTTTGGTAATTGGTATTTACTGAGACTTGCCCACGCGAGTCCGCTTCTAAGCCAACAGCACCAAGGTTCAGTTTATCGGTATTACCCGTTCGGCCATTGGCATACAGTAGGCAATCAGCGCGCATCTTTTTACCTGACTCTAGGTGAATGATCACGCCATCATCAGTGCCTTCAATTTTCTCAAAGGTTTCATCGTTGCGAATCACGACACCGCTGTTCCAGAAGTGATAAGAAAGTGCATCTGAGGTTTCATTGTCTAGGAATGACAACAGACGGTCACGAGTATTGATAAGATCGGTTTTTACACCCAAACCGCGGAAAATCGACGCGTATTCACAACCAATAACGCCAGCACCATAGATGATGATGTGTTGCGGGTCGTGTTTAAGAGAAAGAATCGAGTCACTGTCGTAGATACGTTCATGCAGGAAGTCGACGTTATCTGGTTGGTAAGGGCGAGAGCCTGTCGCGATAACAAATTTGTCTGCACTGTAATGTTCTTCAGTGCCATCGCTTTGCATTACCGAGACAGTGTTGGTATCGATAAAACGTGCAGTACCAAAGACCAACGTGCACTGGTTGCGGTCGTAGAAGCCTTGGCGTAATCGAGTCTGCTTGTCGATAACCGATTTGGCATGCCCCAAAATGTTAGAAAACGTTGAGTGTATGCTTTTGTTGTTCTGACAAAACAGCGGATTACTGTTGAATTCGATAATACGACTTACGGCATGACGCAGTGCCTTTGAAGGAATGGTTCCCCAGTGAGTACAACCACCACCAACGCTGCTCTCTTTCTCAATGATTGCAACGTTCAACCCGGCTTTGGTTAATCCCATCGCTGCCCCTTCTCCTCCGGGGCCACTACCAATTACGATTACATCAAAGTGGTTGGAGTGCGGCATAGATATCTTCCTTGTTATATTTGAGTAACATTGCTTTAGCGAGATTTTAACTGATTCTGTTCTTGGGTACATGAAAAGGGCATCAGAGAGTCGGTGGGATCACGCAGTGTTATCGAAAAAATAATATTTGGTATGTCGTATGTCTCCAAATGACAGTGTGGATATTGAAATTTTTTCTTCGAACGTATTTACTTCGGTACGTGAACAAAGAGGTATGTTTAGTGTCTTATATAACCAGAGTGCCTTATATAAATAAGTGATTCGCGTTATATTGAATAGAGTATTAGACATGCCTGTTTAGGCTGTAAAAGAAGAAATTGATAAAGTATGAAACCAATGGGCATTCGCGCACAGCAAAAAGAAAAAACTCGTCGCAGCTTAATCGATGCAGCATTTAGCCAACTCAGCGCCGATCGTAGTTTTTCCAATCTAAGCTTGAGAGAAGTCGCTCGTGAGGCTGGAATAGCACCGACTTCCTTTTATCGTCACTTCAAAGACATGGATGAGCTTGGCTTAACCATGGTTGATGAAGGTGGCTTACTGCTGCGCCAGTTAATGCGTCAAGCTAGGCAACGCATAGTAAAAGAAGGCAGTGTGATTCGTACATCGGTTGAAACCTTTATGGAATTCATTGAAAGCAGCCCTAACGTATTCAGACTGTTATTGCGAGAGCGCTCAGGAACTTCATTTGAGTTTCGTGCAGCGGTAGCTCGTGAGATACAGCACTTCTCTGCTGAGTTAACCGAATATTTGATAACGACTGGCATGACACGAGACGAAGCTTTTACTCAAGCTGAAGCCTCCGTTATCTTGGTCTTCAACTCAGGGGCAGAAGCATTAGATTTAGATCGACGTCAGCGAGATGAACTGGCTGAACGCTTGATCATGCAATTGCGAATGATGGCCAAAGGGGCTTTTTGGTATCGTAAAGAACGTGAACGTAACCGATTAAAAGGCGGGATTGAATAATGTCGAATGAAAATAATACTGTAAACCGTGGTTCAGAAAGAAAGACACTCGTACTTGCTGTTATTGCCGGTGTGTGTGGTGATGCTCTGTTATCTTGGGTAACAATGAGCGAAGTGGGCTTCTCTATTTTCCCACTGATTGCTTTAGTCTTGGCTGTACAAGCACTTTACCAAGAGTACCTAACTAACCCAGTATCTGAAGATATTCCACTAGTAGGTTTGGCTTGTTTCTTTGTAGGTGCATTTGGCCACTCGGCTTTTGTGAAGGCACAACACCCTGATGCTGGCTCAAACTTCTTTGCGATTATTGTCGCGATGTTGCTTCTTGCATGGGTAGGTAAGAAACTCGGCTTTATCGGCAAAACTGCTTAAGCTGATTTAGAAATTAAAAAAACGAGCCAATGGGCTCGTTTTTTTGTATCTGCTGTTTGGCTTAGACCTGAAAGCGATACTTACGCTTTACGCTCTAGGAATACGCCAGCTTCCATGTGGTGCGTGTAAGGGAACTGGTCAAACAGAGCAAAACGAGTGATGTCGTGCGTTTCGCTTAGGATGTCTAGGTTCTCTTTCAATGTTTCAGGGTTACAAGAGATGTACATGATACGCTCGTAGCCTTGAACCATCTTACAAGTATCAACATCCATACCTGAACGCGGTGGATCAACAAAGATAGTGTTGCAGTTGTAGCTCTTAAGATCGATGTTCGCTTGCTGTAGACGACGGAACTCACGCTTGCCTTCCATTGCTACAGTAAAATCTTCTGCAGACATACGGATGATCTGAACATTTTCAATGTTGTTCGCAGCGATGTTGTATTGCGCAGATTCTACTGACGGTTTCGCCAGTTCAGTTGCCAGTACACGCTCGAAGTTTTGTGCTAGCGCTAATGAGAAGTTACCGTTACCACAGTAAAGCTCAAGTAAGTCGCCTTTGCTGTCTTGAGTACAATCGACAGCCCATTCCAACATTTTCTCTGCCACTTTGCCGTTGGGTTGAGTAAAGCTGTTCTCTACTTGTTGGTAGATGTAGCTATCACCATTCACATCTAGCTTTTCAATTACGTAGTCGCGGTCCAGTACGATTTTCATCTTACGCGCACGGCCAATCAGGTTTAGGTTAAAACCTTCATCGTTTAATTGCTGCTTAAGTGCTTTAGCATCTTGAATCCACTGTTCACCTAATTGACGGTGGTAAAGCAATGACACCAAAATTTCGCCGCTTAACGTAGAAAGGAAGTCTACTTGGAATAGCTTGTGGCGCAGAGAGTGGTTGTCCTTCATTGCATCTGTTAATAGAGGCATTAGGTCATTGATAAGACGGCTAGCTGCAGGGAACTGGTCTACGCGGTATTTTTCTTTAGTCTCTTGATTGAACATGACGTAATACATATCGTCACCTTCATGCCACACGCGGAACTCAGCACGCATGCGGTAGTGTTGTTCTGGAGATTCATACACTTCCAGTTCAGGCACATCATATTCTGAGAACATTTCTGTAAGACGCTCTGTCTTTTCTGCCAGTTGTTCTTGGTAGCGTTGCGGGTTTACATCTAAATTCGCCATGGTTATGCCTTTTGCTGTCGTGCTTTTAAATCAAGAGCGCAGATTTTATTCAATCACAGGCGCTTGTCCAGTGTTGAGCGCCATTCAATGTAAATCGACCATGAAAACTATAGCTTATAACTATCTTAGACTAGACAAATGATTCAGAGGTCAATACTATCTCCGGCAAGCTGGTGCCATTTAGATGTATAGATGGCTGAAGAGGGAATCTGGTGTGAATCCAGAACTGACGCGCAGCGGTAAAAGAGAACGAGTATTCATCAGACACTGCAAATAGCTTTTTGTGGGAAGTCGAATATCAGGTAACCATAAGGTTGTGCTCTTGAGTCCGAATACCTGCCAGCGGCTAAACCATGACATGTGGTTTGGTAGGACTTTACGCGATTTAGGATCACAACATGAACAAATCCCTTTTAGCGGTTGCTGTAGCATCGCTGCTTTCACCTATCTCCAATTTACACGCCCAACAAGCATCTGCCGACGAAACCATGGTGGTTACGGCTAACCGTTTTGAGCAAAGCACGGAAAGTGTTGTCGCTCAAGTTGAAGTAGTAACACGCCAAGATATCGATCGAATTCAAGCTAAGTCTCTAACAGATGTGTTTAGACGATTGACGGGTATTCAGGTTTCACAAAATGGAGGCCGAGGACAGCAAGCCTCGATCTTTGTTCGTGGTGCTAACTCTGATCAAGTGCTTGTTCTCATTGATGGTATTCGTTTTGCGCGAGCTGCAAAGGGTGGTGTCGATTTTAGCCAGTTACCAATTACATTCGTTGACCGAGTGGAATACGTTCGAGGAGCTCGTGCCGCTATGTATGGCTCAGAAGCTATCGGCGGTGTTATCAACATTATTACTGTTGCAAACTCTGACAATGAAAAAACGGCAGTTAGTGCAGGTTTAGGAAGCTTAGATTACCAAGAGCTGAGCTTTGTTAGTGGTACTAAGGTCGGTGAAAATGGTCACTTGAACGTATCTGTTGGTTACGATTCCGATGAGGGATACAACGTTCATCCATTACCAGGTGTTAATGATGGTGATCGCCATGGTTTTGAATCACGCAATGCTCTAATTGGTTATGTTCATAATTTTGATCAGCAATGGAGTGGCTTCGCGAATTTCCGTATGTTTGAAACCATTTCTCAGTACGATGGTTCATTTGGTACAGACCATTCTTACAAAGAAGCTGAAGTTCAAAATTCGACCTTTGCTACTGGTGTTAAATATAGTGGCAGTGAACTTAAGTCTGATTTCTTAGTTAACTATCAGAATCAAGATAACTGGAACTACGAACAGTCTTTAGGCAAGAACTCAGCGTCAGCAACATCTGATGAGCTTGAACAGCTAAATGTTCAATGGGTGAATTCATACAAACTAACGTCGTCACTGACTCTTAGTGGTGGTGTAGATTGGCGTGATGAGGCTTATATTGTTAAGCCTTCGAATACTGAATACGACAGAACGAATGTTGCGTACTTCGCTGCATTAAACGCAGATGCGGATAAAGTGTTCGGAGAACTGAGTCTTCGTGTTGATGACAATGAGCAGTTTGGTACAGAAACTACTTACAACACAGGGTTAGGCTATCGTTATGCTGAGTGGCTTGTTGTAAAAGCAGCTTATGGCACATCCTTCAAAGCACCTAACTTGTATCAACTATATAGCTACTACGGTAATGCACAGTTAGAAGCTGAAAAGGCAGATTCATTTGAACTGACTTTTGGTGGCTTAATCAAGGATGTTGATTGGTCGATTACTGGCTATGACACGAACGTCGAAGACTTAATTGATTACAACTACGCGACAAGTAAGTACTACAATACCGATGGCGAAAGCCAATTACGTGGTGTGGAAATGGTCGTTGGATTTGATACTAGCTTTATTAACCACCAAGTGAGCGCTAATTTCCAAGACCCAGAAGATCAATCTGGTGAGCAACTGATACGCCGAGCTAAGAAGATTTACAAGTATAATGCAGTGGCTAGTTTCGATGATGTTGATGTTTCATTAGGTTTCCAATATGTAGGTGAGAGACCGGACTTCTCTGAAGATCTCGCAGCGTATAGCTTGTTTGATGTTTCAGTGAACTACTATGCGAATGAAAACCTTACTTTAAATGGTCGAGTGGATAACTTAACTGACGAAGAGTACGAGACTGCTGGTGGATACCCATCACCAGAGCGTACATATTACGTGAATGCTACTTACCAATTCTAATTATCACCTAAACCGCCTTCGGGCGGTTTTTTCTTATTGGGTATATCAATGAAAAAGAAAGTCGTCATAAGTTGGTCGTCAGGCAAAGACTCTACATTAACCCTAGAACGTCTACTTGAAAGCACCGAGTATGAAGTTGTTGCTCTCTATACTACGTATGTTGGTGATGAGGTTCCTTTCCAAGTCACGTCAATCGAGGTTGTCGGAATGCAGGCAACATTGTTCGGCTTGCCATTAATAACGATTGAGCTGCCGGAAGTCTTCCCAAGTAACGAGATCTATCAAAGTACGATTGTTACGGCGCTTAAAGGATCGGGTTTATCTATTGATGCCGTGGCATTCGGCGATATGTTTTGCAATGGTATTGCTGACTACCGAAGAAGTTATATAGAACCTGCGGGCTGGGAGTGTGTATTTCCTCTACTGGGAGAGAGTAGCCAAACTCTGGCTCAAGAAATCATAAATAGAGGAATCGAAACCTTTCTCGTCACAGTTGATAGCGATGCATTAGACATGAGCTATTGCGGGAAAGAATACACGCCTGAACTAATAGACAGTTTGCCAAGTCACGTCGACCCTTGTGGAGAAGATGGTGAGTTCCATACCTTAGTCACGTCAGCGCCATGCTTTAAAGGTAAGCTTAAGATAGAGCTAGAAAATGTAGAGCAGGGTGAGCGCTTTGGGCATCAACGCTACCGAGCTTGCATTATGTAGAGTGATGATTGGCGAAAACTAGGTGAAGGGGTATCATTGCTGCGGAACTTATTACAGGTAATGGTTGTGTCGGAAAGCATACAAAAAAACATATTGGTCTTTGATTCTGGAGTTGGCGGTCTGTCTGTATATAAAGAGATAAGCCAGTTACTACCCAATCACAACTATATCTATGTATTCGATAACGAGGCTTACCCTTATGGTGAGCTCGATCAGCAAGTCCTCATTCAGCGAGTCCAAAGTATCGTCGCCAGTTTTGTGGCGAGTCACGCTATTGATATCGTGGTGATAGCTTGTAATACGGCCAGTACGATAGTCCTGCCGACACTTCGCGCTAATAACCTTATCCCTATTGTCGGCGTAGTCCCGGCAATCAAACCTGCTTCGTTACTGGCTAATAAAGCGGTTGGCCTTATTGCGACTCCCGCGACGATTACTCGTGAATACACACACGAGCTCATCAAAAACTTCTCGAGTAATAAAAGAGTAGAGCTGTTGGGTTCTACTCGGCTGGTGGATATGGCCGAAGATAAAATCAGAGGCGAGGAGATTAGCCTTGAAGAGTTACAGCAAATCCTTCAGCCGATGATCAACACAATTGATGTGGCTGTATTAGGATGTACTCATTTCCCATTGATCAAATCAGAGATTCAACAAGTACTAGGTGAAAGTGTAGTGCTGATAGATTCTGGTAAAGCGATAGCTAAGCGGGTTCAAGATTTGTTGGGTTTGGAAAGCGTTAATAAAGAAGGGGGAGTACGTGAAGTTTTTTGTAGTGCACTTCCTAAAAAAGAAAGTGCACTAAATAGTATGTTAAAGCAGTTAGGGTTTAGCTCAGTTCAGATTCGTCCGCTTCAGGATGTTTAGGATCATTTGCAACACGTACTTTTAAAGTGCGTTGCATGTAATCTTTATCGTTAAGTGCAGAGATTGCATGATTCACATCATTACTTGCCATAACAACAAATCCAAAGCCTCTTCTTTTACCAGTACGTTTGTCTTTCATTAAACGTACTGCAAATACTTCACCATGCTCTGAGAATAATTCACGTACATGTGATTCGTTCGCTTTGTATGGAAGGTTACCCACATAAAGTGTTTTGGTTGAAGCCTTAGGTTCTGAATCTGATTTTGAGTCGGTGCTTGAAAAGTTAACAACAAAAGCGGAAGCCAAGACACCAAGGATAAAGGTAATTGCAGGCGATATATCTACCTGAGAGAAAACAATGCCGCCTAATACAGCCAGTGCGACAATTAACAACATCGATTTTTTTGAGTTCATATCGGAATACTACATATTAATAAACGAAATAGACGCATCTACCATTAACAAAATAGACACATGAATCTTACGTTCATGGCTTCCATTTTTCCAATGTATTGCTGTGATACGTCTCAAATGTTTAGTTTTTATTCGAAAAATGCGGATCTGGTGGCTTTTTAGGCGAACAAAACTTTTATTTCAAAAAGCCCTTGTGCTCCATCTCAATCTCTCTATAATGCCGCCTCACCGACACGGAGTGAGACGAAAGTCACACAGCGAAATCGGTAGAGAAAAAGAGTTTGAAAATAACCCTTGACTCTCAAAGTGGTGCAGGTATAGTACGCACCCCTAGCGACTGAGATGTGAATCACAAAACGCTAGCGCTCTTTAACAATTTAAACC